>JAHHTM010000111.1 GCA_020024675.1 Muricomes sp. | reverse complement strand
CTATAAAAGCTTTGGCTATGCTTTTGAAGGAATTTTTACCTGCATCGCAAAAGAAAGAAATATGAAGATCCATTGTCTGGCAGTGATCGTAGTTGTACTTCTTGGTACATTTCTGCGATTGTCTGTGACAGAATGGTGTATCTGTCTGATTCTGTTTGGACTTGTAATGGCATTGGAACTTCTGAATACATCAGTAGAAGCAATAGTTGACCTTGTGACAGAAGAAAGAAAACCATTGGCAAAGATTGCAAAGGATACGGCAGCGGGTGCGGTCCTCATCGCTGCAATTATGGCCACAATTATCGGAGCAATTATATTTATTCCAAAAATTTTAGAATTATTTATATAATATTGATTAAATATTTTGAAAAAAGGTGTATAATGTGGATATCAAAATTGAATTTCGCTAAAGGAGGAAATTTTATGGATAAACCATTAGATGGATTAAAAAAACTTTTATATGCAGGTATTGGCGGTGTTGCAGTTACAGCAGAGAAGACAAAAGAAATATTAGAAGATATGATTGAAAAAGGAGAACTTACAGTTGAGCAGGGTAAGGCTCTTAATCAAGAATTAAAACACAACATCAAAAAATCTGTAAAAGAAAATGTGAACGTTTCCGTAAAGCCAAATACACCAGAGGAACTTAGCGAATTACTGGATAAGATGACTCCGGAGCAAATTGAACTTCTAAAATCACAGATCTCAAAATTAGAATCTGATGCAGAACAGACAAAGACAGAGGAAGAAGACGGAGAAGTGGATGAGTAAAACGAAGACAGCTCAAGACGGAGAAGGAAAACAGAAGTCACGATTGAAAGAGATTACGGATGTGCTCCGTAAGCATAAAATTACAAGAGGAGTTTCTCCGGAAAAATTACGCTTGATCATAGAAGACCTTGGGCCTACATATATTAAACTAGGACAGATTATGTCCTTGCATTCAGATATATTACCAAAAAGGTATTGCGATGAGTTACTCCGGTTACAGTCAGAAGTTCCACCGATGCAATTTGAACAGGTAGAGCAGGTAATTGAAGAGTCTTATGGGTTTTCATGGCAGGAAGTGTTCGAGCACATAGAGAAAAAGCCTCTTGGTTCAGCCTCCATCGCACAGGTTCACAGAGCAGTTTTAAAGACAGGCGAAGAAGTAGTCGTTAAGGTGCAAAGACAGGGGATTGCAGATGTTATGGCGCGTGATATCGGACTTCTCCACAAAGCTGTAAAGCTTCTTCCAAGCGAAACCATTAAAGGAATGGTGGATTTAGATCTTGTGTTGGATGAGCTTTGGAGAGTGACACAGGAAGAAATGAATTTTCTCATTGAAGCGGCAAACATCGAGGAATTTACGAGAAATAACAAAGATGTCGTATTTGTGCAAATACCAAAATTGTACAAAGAATATACCACAGGACATGTTCTTGTTATGGAGTATATCGATGGGTATGCGATCAATGATAAAGAAAATCTTCTGGCAAATGGATATGACCTTCAGGAAATAGGAAGTAAGCTGATCGACAATTTTATCAGACAGGTTATAGAAGATGGCTTCTTTCATGCAGACCCACATCCGGGCAATGTAAGGATCAAAGATGGAAAGATTGTCTGGATCGATATGGGAATGATGGGAAGATTAACAGACAGAGATAAAGAATTGATCGGCCAAGCTGTCCGTGGAGTTGCGGTCAAAGATATCGGGCTTATTCAGGAAGCCGTTCTTGCATTGGGTGAATTTAACGGAAAACCAGATCAAAGTCGGTTGTACGAAGATATTGGTGTACTCTTATCCAAATATGGGACAAGAGATATGGGAGAGATTGATATTGCTGAAACAATGCAAGACCTTATGGAAGTCATGAAAGAAAATAAGATTTCCATGCCGCATGGTCTTACAATGCTTGCAAGAGGACTTACTCATATGGAAGGGGTTCTGGCAGAGATTTGTCCTGAGATCAATATGGTAGAAATTGCAGCTGCCCGGATAAAAGACAGTTATATTCAGAATTTTAATCTAAAAAAAGAACTAAAACGTGGAGGAAAACATATTTATCGTTCCATTTCAAAAGCTATAGATATACCAGCTCTCGCAGCTGATGTATTAGAAGGGCATTTAAAAGGGCAGACAAGTGTGAATCTTGAACTTCATGCAGCAGATGATCTGGAACAGTTGTTGAGAAGAGTTGGAAGAAATGTTGTCATGGGACTATGGGTCATGGCACTTCTTATCAGTTCCAGCATTATCTGTACAACGAGTATGACACCAAAGATATTCGGAATACCCGCCATAGGAGTTTTTGGATATTTACTTGCATTTGCCATTGTGATTTATGTATTTATAAAACATATTTTTTCGAGGCATTAAAAAAGGAAAGTTTTGGAAAGTTCGTTAGAATAAGACAGATGTCATGTTTCAGAAATGGTACAGGAGTTATAATAACAGTAAAATTATTTCAAACATTAGAGGAGGAAAAAAAGATGAGATTTTTTATTGATACAGCAAATGTAGAAGATATCAGAAAAGCAAATGATATGGGCGTGATTTGTGGTGTTACAACGAACCCATCTTTGATTGCAAAAGAAGGTCGTGTATTTGAAGATGTGATCAAAGAAATTGCGTCTATTGTAGATGGTCCAATCAGTGGAGAAGTAAAAGCGACTACTACAGATGCAGAAGGTATGATCAAAGAAGGACGTGAAATTGCAAAGATTCATCCGAACATGGTTGTAAAGATTCCGATGACAGTAGAAGGATTAAAGGCCTGTAAAGTACTTTCTTCTGAAGGAATCAAGACAAATGTGACACTTATTTTTACAGCAAATCAGGCACTTTTAGCAGCACGTGCTGGAGCAACATATGTATCACCATTTCTTGGAAGATTAGATGACATCTCTGTAAGAGGGGTAGATCTTGTAAGTGAGATTTCTGAGATGTTTGATGTGGCAGGTATACAGACACAGATTATCGCAGCAAGTGTACGTAATCCAATTCATGTGACAGACTGTGCACTGGCAGGAGCAGACATTGCTACCGTTCCATATAAAGTGATTGAGCAGATGGTACACCACCCGCTTACAGATGCTGGAATTGAGAAATTTAAGAAAGATTATATCGCAGTATTTGGAGAGTAAGGATGAATCAGAACACGATAAAAGAAATTCCAAAAATTGATTTGCACTGCCATCTTGATGGGTCTTTGAGTAAAGAATGCATTCAACAGCTTTTAGGAAAACAGCTCAGTACAAAAGAACTGCAGGTAGATGATGATTGCCAAAGTCTTGCAGAGTATTTAAAAAAATTTGATCTTCCACTTCAGTGTCTTCAAACAGAAGAAGGACTAAGAAGAGCGGGCTATGATTTCATAAAGAATGTTTCGAAAGAAAATGTAAAATATGTAGAAGTAAGGTTTGCTCCTGCACTTTCCAAAGGACAGGGACTTGATTGTGAGAAAGTTATGGGAGCTGTGCTTGAAGGACTTGAAGCAGGAAAAAAAGAGTACGATATAGAATATAATGTGATTGCATGCACTATGAGGCATTTAAGCTACGAAGAAAATTTAAGAATGGCAGAAGAAGTGAAAGGATTTTACGGCAAAGGATTTTGTGCATTTGATCTTGCAGGAAATGAAGCTGCTTTTCCGGTAGAAGAGTTTTCTGGATTATTTCAACATATTGATGCCATGGGAATCCCATTTACAATCCATGGTGGGGAATGTGGTCGTGTTGAGAATGTTACGAAAGCAGTAGAACTTGGTGCAAAGCGTATTGGACACGGTATTGCACTTCGAGGACATGATGATGCCATTAGCTTTTGCAGAGATAAAAAGATTGGGATAGAGATGTGTCCCATCAGCAATCTTCAGACAAAAGCAGTCAAGACAATAGAAGAATATCCAATTCGAGAATTCATACAAAAAGGACTGGCTGTGACACTTAATACAGATAACAGGACGGTGAGCAATACGAATATAGGAAAAGAAATAAGCTTTGTTCAGAAGAACTGGGGTGTGACTGACGAAGAAATTATGACAATGATGCGTCAGGCCGTAGAAGTTTCTTTTGCAGAAGAGAGCGTAAAACAAAGACTTAGACAAATTTTCTGAATATAAAGTGAAGTGTATAGAAAACCTTGTGGTATATAGGCCACAAGGTTTTTTTATGAGAATGTTACAAAAGTAGAAAAAATAGTGTATTATATAGAGAGGAAAATGTAGTATAAAAGGAGAAAGTCGACATGGACAGATTCGAAATTTTAGGAAAAGAACTGCTAGATGATGCGAAGAATGTAGAGTTTTCGTACAATAAAAATGGCAGTTTATATGAAATATATGATCAGCTTTTAGAAACTTATTGTTATCCCATCAGAGGAATGGATCAGTATAATCTTATGCTTGGGACAGGACATGAGGAGCGTTACTGGAAATGGAAAAGAATTGAAGAGGCGAAGAAAAAAAGAGGTCAGATAAAAGAAGAAAGAAAGGAAACAGATTACAAATCCGTTGCAAAACGATTTATTGATCTGGTAGACGATGCGGCTGTAAGTAGTACAAAGAAGATAAATCTGCCAAGCGAAAATCTGACCCGAGAGGCAATTGGATGTCGTTCCCGTCATTTTTATCTTGATCTGTGCGAGCAATTATACTATTCTCTTGCAGATAAGACACAAAAAGATGAAATCGTAGATTTTATGAAAGCAGAAAAAGACCAGGATTTTATTGAGACGATGTATGATTTCACCCATTATCTGCTTAATATGGAACGAGTGTCAGAAGAGGCAGTTAAAGTAGAACTTTCTGAAGCATTGAAAGAACTGGTAATGGAAACAAAGAAGTGCATTCCAAAATACTTAAGACTGCTTATACTGGATGAGATTAGTATTTTGATGTTTAACGAATATGCTGTGAAAATAGAAGAGCAAGAAGAATATATCAATGAAGCAATAGAATTGTTAAGACAGGCTGCGGATATCATGGCAGATTTTACAGATACTGTGAATGAAGTTTATGTGGGATTTTCAGAATTACTCTATCGCGTGATCTTCGATAAGACTGAGGGAAATGTACAAGATATGATAGCACTTCTTAAAGTAGAAATTGAAAATACAAAACAAATATTAAAGATTGAGAAAAAGGAAGATTGTGAACAATTAGGCTATAGAATCTTTAGTGCAGATGTAAGAAAAGAAGACGATACATTGTATCAGACAATATGTGCATTATTATAAAAAGAAGTCATCCTTAAATGTATGAAACAAATAAAAAAGGTACGGGACAGTTCCAAAAAACGGAATTGTATCGTACCTTTTTTTATGCAATGGAAAGCGTGTGCGTTAGAATT
>JAHHTM010000110.1 GCA_020024675.1 Muricomes sp. | reverse complement strand
GTATTATCTCTCCCACATTCCAATAACTAGAACGGTCATATCATCCATTGGCGGCTTTTCATTCCAGTTCAGTATTTGTTCAAGAATATGGTGGGCGAGATCTTTGGGGTTATTAATATTTGTTCCCTGGATGATGGTTTCCAAAATTATCTCTTGTTCTCCTACCGGAAGGGCATCCATAATACCATCTGTAACCATAATAACAAAATCTCCATCTTCCAACTGACGTACGATAGAATCAAGTTCTATTGTATGAAGAACTCCGATCGGAAGACGTGATGATGTAAGAAGTTCTACTTTATCTTTCTTTTTAATAAATGTGGAAGAAGCGCCTGCTTTAATAAGTTCACATTTTCCGGTATATAGATCAAACACACTTAAATCTACCGTTGAAAATCGAATTTCTTCTCTTCCCATTACCAAAGTAGCATTAATCATCTGGATCGCCATTTTTTCAGGAAATCCAGCTTCTAAAAGTTCTTCCAAAAGCTCTATTACAAGTGTACTTTCACGGCATGCTATTTCTCCTGATCCCATGCCGTCTGAAAGAGCAACCCCCTGCTTTCCACCTGGAAGTTCCATCATCGTAAAATTATCCCCTGAGATACGATTGCACCCTTTTCCTATTTTTGCAATTCCTTGCAATGTATAAAAAACCGGTCCTTCCATACACACAATCGTAGTATATTCTCGTCCCACAATCTGATTGTTTGTTCCATCAGAAACAATTTTCCGTCCAATTGTCTCTGATATGGCACGGATGATCTCTTTCATCATTACACATTCTTTCTTCATTGCACGTGCAATCACTTGTATTTCATATTTTCCATCTTTATTGATCAGAAGATTTATACTCAATACACGCAATCCTAGTTTTCTCAAAGAATCCATGATTCTTTTTTCCATTCTTTCATCCGTAAAAATACTATCTTCAAGTTCTTTTGCTGTGACACGAAGCATATCTGCAAAGGTATTCATCTGTGCTGCACATCCTTCTCGACTTTGCACCATCCTGTTTGTCCACATCATATTCTGCCTCGCCTCATGAAAAGCTTCCAAAGTTTCCCTTAAAAATCTGGGAGCCCGAATACATTTCGCCTGCAAATTTCGTTTCGTTTCTGTATTCAACTCGTTTCCATAACGGTCAATAGCAGAAAGAATTTCATATTCCATCTGACAAGTATGTACAATATTTTCATTTAAACACCAGTCACACTTCTCACATTTTTTGCATACTTTTTCTTTCACATGTTCAAAAATAGAATCGATTTCTTCATTCGTAAAACATTTTTTCTTTTCTTCGAGTCCTATAAATATCTGCGATAATCTCTTTAAAGATTCTGAAATTTTTTCAATCTGAACCACATAGGGACTTGTATGAAGGACTTGTCCATCACTCATCTTTTTTCCTCCTGTCCTTTTATTCAAGTCTATACAACTTTTTACGCAATATAAAAGCCCCGGATTTCTTCCGGAGCTTGTCTTTTGTAATCATCATTATTTAACTGGTTTAAAAATAATTTCGTCTGGATCAACAAGACCTAATTTATCTTCTGCGATTTCCTTTTCAAACTCTTCTGTCGTAACATAATCTTTTAATTCTTCTATTTCTTCCGCTCGTTGCTTTTGTTCATCAATCTGACGCTGAAGTTCTTCTTGCTGTTGCTCGTATATCTCATTTTTCTTTTTAAGACTTATCGCATTCATCAAAAGTATTCCTACAAGAAAAACAAAGACAATACTAACGAGTGTCGCACTTCGACGATATCTTCCAAACAGATATCGATTCTTTTTAGGTCTCGCCTGTGTACGTTTCTGCTTGTTTTTCATTTTTATTCACCCTACTTATCTGAATCTTTTCATCTTCATTTTATCTTTTCCTGTTTTCTTTTTCAAGTTTTTTCTTGACTTTAAGATATATTTGCTTTCCCTTAAAACAAATTTCCCAGATTATTCCAACTCCAAGAAATATTCCGATCACAAAAAAGCAACGGATGTTTCCATTTGTCGCAACGTACATCTGCCTAAATAAATAGACTGCAGTCAACAACCAGAAAACCATATCTTCCACATCTATCATCCATTTTTTGTGTGAGATTAGGTAACGAAATAAATATAAAAGCTGATAGGAAAGCATCACAAACATACCTGATAATATGGCATAAATAAAAACGAAAAATTCTTTTCCAATCCCAAACATTATGTATTCCTATTTAAATAATTTTGCAAAAAAACCGTCTTCATGGTGCATGGTCTGATTTACTCCTGAGTACACAAAGCTGTCCACAGTCCCCGCCAGGTCAACTTCTCCTTTTTCTAGATTCAATCTGTTTACATGAAGATCTGTTCCTTTCACTGTCAATAGTCCTTGCTCTGTCTCAAGTAATATTTCGTTGAGATCAAAAGAGATCACATCTAAAACACCTGTAACCATACCGCTTTTTCGGTTATTAAAAACCACTTTATGTGCCTTTGGCATCTGCCTTTCTTCCATACACATTCCCCTTTCACTATACTTTAATATGTATATGAAAATATGGAATAAATTATTCCTGTATAGAAGGCTATAAAATAATTTTTATAGGTAACGGAACATATCCTTTGCTTCTTCTTTTTTCGTTGTCTCCTGAATCATAAGAACTTCCACTTTTACAGTTTTTGTACCAAATTGAATTTCGATAATATCACCGGCTTTCACTTTTACAGAAGCTTTTGCCACTGTTCCATTGACCATAACACGCCCTGCATCACATGCTTCATTTGCTACAGTTCGTCTTTTGATCAATCTTGAAACTTTTAAAAATTTGTCTAAGCGCATTTTTTTCTCTCTTTCATATTCATATAAAAAGCACTTACAATGCGAACATCATAAGTGCTTTCACTTTGTTTTCTTAAATAACGGATAATCCTTAAGCGTTTACAGCATCTTTTAATGCTTTTCCTGCTTTGAATTTTGGAGCTTTGCAAGCTGCAATGCTCATAGTTTTTCCAGTATGTGGATTTCTTCCTTCTCTTGCAGCTCTTTCACTAACTTCAAATGTACCAAATCCTACTAACTGAACTTTTTCACCATTTCTTAATTCTTCAGACACTACATCAATAAATGCCTTTAAAGCTTTTTCAGAATCTTTTTTAGAAATATCTGCTTTCTCAGCAATTGCTGCTATAAATTCTGTTTTATTCATGGATAATTTCCTCCTCCTGTTTGTACTGGGATAATTTATTCTCCAGTTCAAAATATGCATAAAAGCCCCTTATCCGTGGCTTTCCTTAAATATTGTTATAACTGTTTCCAATATTTTTGTCAAGGATTTTAACCATATTTAACTTTACAATCACTGATATATTACATTTTTATCCCTTATCATACACAGATTGTCTATGATCTAAAGCATTTTATCGATCATAGCAAGAACCTCTTTACCCATCTGCGCAGATTTTTCATCTGCATCTTCAAGAGATGTTCCTTTTACTCCATAGTAGAATTTAACTTTTGGCTCTGTTCCTGAAGGTCTTACGCAAAGCCATGCATCATCTGTAAGATCGTAATAAAGTACATTGGAATTCGGAAGACCTGTTGTTGTAACTTCTCCTGTAGCCATGTCTTTAATTGTATCCGCTTTATAATCTCTTGCTTTTACCACATCATATCCTGCAATCTGCGCTGGCGGATTCTTGCGGAGTGTTTCAAGAATCTCCTGAATTTTTGCAAGTCCCTCAATACCTTTTAGCGTAATAGCCTGAATATCATCTTTGTAATATCCATAACGCTCGTACATGTCAATCATGGCATCCCACAGTGTCATATCTTTTGTTTTGTAGTAGGCTGCGGCTTCACAAAGAGCCATTGTAGCAACAATCGCATCTTTATCTCTTGCATGTGTCCCGATCAGGCAACCATAGCTTTCTTCGAAGCCAAATAAATACTGTCCTTTTCCAGATGTTTCAAATCCAAGAATCTGCTGTCCAATAAATTTAAATCCTGTAAGGACTTCGATCAGACCTGTATTGTAATATTTTGCAATGGCGTCTGCCATGTTTGATGTAACAATAGTCTTGATAAGGTATCCGTCTTCTGGAAGCCCTTTAAGTGCTTTTCTCTGCCCAATCTCATAATCAGCAAGTAAACAGCCAGACATATTTCCTGTCAGCGTATGGTACTCACCATTTTTATCTTTTACACGCACACCAAGACGATCTGCATCAGGATCTGTTGCAAGTACGATATCTGCATCAATCTCTTTCGCAAGTTTTAATCCAAGTTCAAATGCTTCTTCCGCTTCTGGATTTGGATAGGAAACAGTTGGAAATTCTCCATCTGGAAGTTCCTGTTCTTTCACAACATAAACGTTTTCAAATCCCAGTTCTTTTAAAATACGGCGTGCCGGAATGTTCCCTGTTCCATGAAGTGGACTATATACAATCTTAAGATCTTTACCAGCTGCATCGATCGCTTCTTGATGAAGAACCTGTTTTTTAAGCTCTGCTATGTATGCATCGTCAACCTGCGCTCCGATCACTTCATAAAGACCTGCTGATTTTGCTTCTTCTAAGCTCATACTCTTCATAGTTGTATAATCCTCAACAGCCTTAACTTCTGCCATGATACCCTTGTCATGTGGTGGAGTGATTTGTGCACCATCTTCCCAGTACACTTTATATCCATTATATTCTGGTGGATTATGGCTGGCTGTAATATTGATTCCTGCAACACATGCCAGATATCGAACAGCAAATGACAGTTCTGGTGTCGGTCTTAAAGACTCAAATACGTATGCTTTGATACCATTAGCTGCCAGGCAAAGTGCTGCTTCCTGTGCAAACTCTGGAGACATACGACGTGAATCATATGCAATCGCAACTCCTTTTGCAGCATTACCACTCTTGATAATGTAATTTGCAAGGCCCTGTGTTGCTTTTCTTACAGTGTAGATATTCATACGGTTTGTACCTGCACCGATAATTCCTCTTAATCCCGCTGTACCAAATTCAAGATCTGTGTAAAAGCGTTCTTTAATCTCATTCTCATCATCTTGAATGCTTATAAGCTCTTCTTTCGTTGCTCCATCAAAATAAGAATTGTTCAACCATTCCTCATATCTTTCCTTGTATTCCATTTCGGTACCTCCTACTTCATACTATAAGCTCATTATACAACAGCCTATCGTAAATTAAAAGCCAATATCTCTTTTAAAAATTTTATCTTTCTATCTGTCTGTTCTGTTACAATTTTCAACTTTTCCACATTTTTTTCTGGTATCCATGCTTTATTGGAATGATAGTATGTGCTTGCCATTTTCCAGAATTTTTCCGGATAAGCAAGGCATAACGCCAGATATTCTTTTTCAATGTCTGTCAATTTTCTTTCCTG
>JAHHTM010000011.1 GCA_020024675.1 Muricomes sp. | reverse complement strand
GCTATAGCCAGAGGTGATAAATATGAATAATAAAGAAACATCTTCTTTAAAAGGAAAAAGTGCAGCTATTGGAATGTTGCTATGTTTTGCTGCTGTCATCGTGATGGTGGGGGCATTTACTGTTAACAATTCTAAGAAACAGGCACAGGAAGAGCTTGCAAAGATTGAAGAAGAAAAAAAGATTATTACAAAGGAAGAGATAGAAGAAGCATCAGCTGAAAAGATCAAGTTACCAGAAGTAGAAAAACATGCAGAAGAAAAGATTGTTGAGGAACAGGCAGATAACACAATAGAATCAGCAGCGCCTACGCTATGGTTCGATGAGAATAGTACAATTTCATGGCCAGCAAGTGGGGCGACTTTAATAGGGTACAGTATGGATAAGACAGTATATTTTCCAACTTTGGAACAATATAAATATAATCCTGGTATTGTAATCGAAGGAAAAGTCGGCGAACCAATTAAAGCGGCTGCTCCTGGTACAGTAAAGGAAATTGCGGACTATCCTCAGACAGGAACCACCGTAACTTTGGATATGGGAAATGGATATACTACTTTATATGGACAGTTGAAAGATGTTTCAGTAAAGATGGGAGATTATGTGAACACAGATGAGAATATCGGTTGTTTAAATGAGCCTACAAAATATTATGCAGTAGATGGTCCTAATTTATATTTTGAAATAAGAAAAAATGGGGAACCCGTAAATCCGTTGGATTTTATGGAGTAGAAAACCGAAAAGGATTCTGATAATGTCAGAGTCCTTTTTTAGCGTATGTTGAATTCAATAGATGATAAATTGATAATGTGATATGATGGTTATAACATATAACATGAATGACAGAGGCTTAAATATGAACTATACATATATTTTACAGTGTAAGGATGATACGTTTTACACAGGATGGACAAATAATCTTGAAAAACGAATAAAGGATCATAATGATGGAAAAGGAGCTAAGTACACGAAAGCAAGACGACCAGTGAAACTTGTGTATTATGAGACGTACGAGACAAAAAAACAGGCAATGAAAAGAGAATATGAAATTAAACAATTGTCGAGAAAAGAAAAAATAGTCCTTATTCATAAAAACAAGGTGTCCGAATAAAAATTCAGACACCTATTATAGTTAAAATTAATAATTTTCAGCTTTTCTTTCAAAATAAGCACGTGGGTGAGCACATACTGGACAGATTTCAGGAGCTTCTTCTGTCATTGAAATATAACCGCAATTTCCACATTTCCATCCGAGAGGAGCTTCTCCTTTGAAAGTTGTACCATTTTTATAATTTTCCAAAAGTTTTTTGTAGCGTTTTTCGTGAGCAGCTTCTACAAGAGCAACTCCACGGAATTTAGCAGCAAGTTCTTCAAAACCTTCTTCTTCGGCTTCTTTGGCCATGCGTTCATACATATCTGTCCATTCGAAGTTTTCTCCGTTAGCCGCATCTTCTAGGTTCTCTTCCACATTACCAATTCCGTGGAATTCTTTAAACCATAATTTTGCATGTTCCTTTTCTTGTTCTGCAGTTTCAAGGAAGATATTTGCCATTTGCACAAAACCTGCTTTTTTTGCAGCTGATGCATAATAAGTGTATTTATTACGTGCCTGTGATTCGCCGGAAAAAGCTTCCATAAGATTTTTTTCTGTTTTTGTTCCTGTATACTTAGACATATAAAATCCCTCCGTTAGAAATTGAGGCAGAATTCAATCTGCCTCAATGATAAAGTTAATGTTTATAAATCAAATTAACCAAAGTATCTCTTAAGAAGTCCCTCAAATGCTTTTCCATGACGAGCTTCATCTTTTGCCATTTCATGAACTGTATCGTGGATAGCATCAAGATTAGCTGCTTTAGCACGTTTAGCAAGGTCAAATTTACCAGCTGTAGCACCATTTTCAGCATCAACTCTCATCTCGAGGTTTTTCTTTGTGCTGTCAGTTACAACTTCACCTAATAATTCAGCGAATTTAGCAGCATGTTCAGCTTCTTCGTAAGCAGCTTTTTCCCAGTAAAGTCCAATTTCTGGATAGCCTTCTCTGTGTGCAACTCTTGCCATTGCAAGGTACATACCAACTTCTGAACATTCACCTTCAAAGTTAGCTCTTAAATCAGCAAGGATATCTTCGCTTACGCCCTGAGCAACACCTACAACGTGTTCAGCAGCCCATTCTCTTTCGCCAACCTGCTCTTTGAATTTATCTGCTGGTGCCTTACAAATTGGACATTCTGCTGGTGCAGCATTTCCTTCATAAACATATCCACATACTGTACATACAAATTTTTTCATAATCAAATTCTCCTTTTCTTTCTTAAATAATAGTATTGTTTGTCCGCCGATATTTTATCACTACCAGCGAAATTTATTTTTTAATGCCGGATATCAATTTTAACTTTTGACTGGCATTAATCACATATTAAACACATTCTGAAATCTTTTGAGATTCCCTGATACAGTTTCCGCATTTCCCCATAAAGATAGTAGTACTGGATTCGATAATACCATCAAATGAATCGGAAACAGAATTATTAATCTGTTCGACACTATTTACATCCATATCTAAATCATAAATCTTTCCACAACAAGTGCAAAAGAAATGATTATGTGGTTTGACATTTCCATCAAATCGATCACCGCCGTCTGGTGAAGGAATTTTAATGATCTCACCAAGATCAGTCAGCAGGTTCAAATTTCGATATACGGTTCCAAGACTTATATTAGGAAATTCCTTCTTAACATGGATATAAACCGTATCTGCAGTCGGATGTTCTGTTGTTTTAGACAGATAGTTTTTTATTGATTCGCGTTGCCGACTATATTTTAACACTGCTAATGGTTCCTCCTTTCTATTTTCAAAAACAATAATAGGAATCATTACTGTAATTAGAATATAATATATTTTTTTACGATTGTCAATACTGTTTTTAAAATAATTTTTTAATTTTTTATGAGAAATATTAAAATAAAGTGGATGAAAAACAAAATAAAAGGTTGACATTATGGCGCTTTATTGTTAAAATGCCATTGTTGTTAATAAATGTAACAAATTTGTAACAATTAAAATCCTACAAAAGAAAAGGATTAAATTGTGGAGGTTTATATAATGAAATTAAAAGGTTTAAACAAGCTGTTTCTTTTTATTTTATCAGGAACATTTATTGTTTTGGGGAGCACGATGAATGTAAAAGCTTCTGATAATTTTGCAAACAGTATGTCTATGGTGCCGATCGTGGAAATTGACAATGTTTTAAGTAGAGACAATCAGATGGATACGACGGATAACATTCAGCTGTATCTGGTCAAAAATGATAAGGGAGAGTATTTAAACATAGCGTTTTCTAATGTAAGTGATTTTGCTTACATTAGATACGCAGCCAGTGAAAAAAGTGACTGGGCAGGAAAAATGTATAAAGGAACAGCTGTGGAAATTCTGGATAACCAAGGTGAATGGGTAAGAATAAAATCAGGAAACGTATATGGATATGTTCAGGCAAAAGATCTGATCATGGGAAAAAAAGCAAAAGAGTACGATTCAGATAATGTAGATAAAATTTATAGTTATGCTGAATCAAAAGTAGAAGAAGAAGCAAGACTATTGAAGGAAGAATCCGAAAGAAGAGGTAGAGAAGTTATAGAATATGGAAGCCAGTTTATTGGAAATCCATATGTATGGGGAGGAACAAGTCTTATGTATGGAGCAGACTGTTCCGGTTTTGTTCAGTCAGTATATGCTGATTTTGGAATCTATCTTCCAAGAACTACTTGGGATATGGAATCGGTAGGAATTCCTGTAAGTTACGATGAAATGATGCCAGGAGATATTGTTTTGTATGATGGCCACGTAGGATTGTATGCAGGAAATGATACTATATTAAATGCAATAGATGAAAGTCATGGCATTGGAATTAGCAGCGCACTGTATGCACCAATTGTTACTATAAGAAGAGTTTTATAAATTATTGAAAAAGAAAAGTCCGAAGATCTTTCTGGAAATCATTTTTTATGTATTATACAAAATAGATCTATCGGATTTTTTTCTGTTTAAAAATAAATTATCAGGAATAGCAATGTGCACAAAAAAGTAGAAAACTGTCGAAAGTGTAAAAAAATGTTTTACCAACTTATCAACATGTAAAAAGAGAAAAAACGTAGAAAAAACAAGATTTCTATAAAGTTATCCACATTATCAACACATAACTATGTGAATAATGTGGATTACTTTTGCAAAAAACAGAACAAATGTTTTGTAGAGATATAATAAAAATACCTTTTTGTCGAAAAAAAACGAAAAAAACATTGACTTTTGAGTAGTCAAAAATTGTATAAAATTGTCGAAAAAATTCAGAAAATTAAAATGGGTTTTTGTCTGGAACAGTGGTTTAAAAAGAATAATAAAATTAGATTATTGATTATTAAAAAAATAGGATGTATAATAGTGTTCACTGATATAAGAAGGAGGAAGTGGAATGGCACAGGTTTCAAGAACAACTAAAATCGGCGAATTATTACAGATTTTTCCTGATGCAGAAGCTATCTTAATGGGAATCGGCATGCACTGCCTTAGCTGACCGGCTTCACAGATGGAGTCTCTGGAAGAGGCCGCTATGGTACATGGCATTGACGCAGATTTACTGATTGAAAAGCTGAATGCTTCTATTAAAGCAGCAGGTCTGTAATAAATAAGGTCATGTGTGGAAAGATTTTCCACATAAAAAATACCCCGCAGAGTAATCTGCCGGGTATTTTTTTATACTAAATTTTTGCTAGTTTCTGAAGAGCATCTGAAGAAATAAGAATATCATAATGTTCTTCCAGAAATGCTAAAGTTGCTGCAGAAGCTTTTTCTATCGATGAGTATTCTGACAGCATATTGGAAATTTTATTAAATTGTTTATCAGTATGATCAGATTTTGTCAGTGCCAGTACATACATTCCGGTGTCTGGATCTTGATAAAGAGTATTAGCCCCGTGGTACACAGGTGTGATCAAGTGAGCTGCCTGTATTGCATAATCTATATTCTCAAAAGAGAATAGTCGAATATTTAATTCGAAAGAAGGTTTTTTTTCAGGGGCAGGGGAATTGGTACCTGCAGCTGCTTTTTTTACTTTATCAAGCAGATTCATGAAATCTTCTCCCCCTTCTAATTTTTCCAATGAGTCAGTAACAGATGAGTCTGCAACTCCAGAAGGAGTAAATTTGGAAAATCGGGTATCAAGTTCTTCAGGATCTTCTACCTTTGTAATGATCAATACGATGGTGTCAGAAGAGGTAGGTATGGCTTCGATCATAAGAGGAATATCGTCTGCTTCAAACCCAAAATCAAAAGCCGCTTGCTGCATCATATCACGAAAAAGTGATTTAGCTTTTTCTGTTCCATAAGCAAGTTCACTCAATTTTAAATGTCTTTCATCCAGATCAGCATGAGTTAGTGTACAGCGAATCTGATTGTCATTGATTTTTTCTATTTTCATATTCTCACATCCTTACGAATTGTAATTTCAAAAAATATATATCTCCTCACTATTAGTATAAACAAAAACAAAAAATATGTAAAGAAATTTAGAATTTCATTAGAAAAAATGATTATGTTTTTTTTATCAACAAATGTGGATGGGTTATGAACAACATACACATTGAAATACGTGCATTTAATAATTATAATTGCAAGTACAGAAGATAGTTTCGGATAAATAAATCTAAAAGAAAGGATAAATAATTTTATCTATCAGGTTTTTTCAAAAATGAAAGAACACTGTCTTTTTATCAAAAATATTCAAAAAATTCAAAAGTCCGTTTCATGGACAGATAACCAAAAGTAAAAAAAGGACTGCAGGTTTGTACTGTCTTTTGTAATGCTTTATATACAGGTACGTCACGGCACCTCAGAAGATCTAAAAGAGCATGTGATTATTTATCCTCAATCTGCAGATAAAGGAGTAGCCATGGAAATTTCTGATACAGCAGATGTTTATAAAAATTTATATTCAGAGTTAGAAGACTATGAAAAAAGAGGGATAAGGATGAGTGTGGATGGATATCCGGCAAGTCCGTTACAGATTGTGAGAGCACACATGGTACGTGAACAAGGAAGTTATATGCGAGATTATATTCTAGACCCTCAAGGATACATAGAATCGTTGGCCTTTGTAGGTGTTGATAAAGAATACAATTATAATGACGAAAAAAAGAATTACAATTAGGCAGATAGTTCCCCTTATATGTCGGGTAAAAAAGAAGAGAAGTCAATAAAGTCCCCATCTAGAGATATTATGTTCGTGACGTATAGTGACGTGATAAAAGAAAATACTTATAATTGTTGAACTACTTATGCACTATACTGTATAATGGTGTCTAATAGGAGGTGCGGCATGGACGAAAGAGAAGAGAAGACATTAGAAGTTCGACGGGCGAGGCAGCAGGAAACAAGTAGAAGACGTCCTGGCAGCCAAAGACCAAATAACGCTACACAAAGAAGACCAAGACCGGATGGCAGTGCAAATAGAAAAGTCAGATCAACTGGCAGAAACGTAAAGAGAAAAAGCAGACGTGCAAGAAGGAGAAGAAGAAATATGATTATCAGAATGCTTCTTTTTGCAGCATTAATTATCATAGCAGTAGTTGGATTGTTTTTTTGGAAAAAATATGGCTCATCAAAAGAACAATATGATTTGAATGAATATTATGGATTAAAAAATGAGAATGATCTTGCTGTTATGGTCAATAATCAGGTTGTTGGCAGAATGGAGGAGTATTCATCAGGTGGAAAAATTTATGATGAAGTTCCTTATATAGAATATTCTGTAGTACGTGATCTTATCAATGAACGTTTTTACTGGGACTTCAATGAGAATATCTTGCTTTACACATTGCCTACTGGAAATGTATCTGTAGGTGTGGGCGAAAAAGAGTATTCTGTTATCAAAGAAAAGAAGTCAAAAGATTATGTGATTCTTAAGACAGAAGGAAAGACAGCATATATAGCCCTTCCATTTATAGAACAATTCTCTAACATAGAATATAAGCTGGTAAAAAGTGACAAAGACAATGTTCCATCACGAGCAGTCATTACTTGTGACTGGGGAGAGCATACTTTTACTACAATGAAGAAAGATACACAGGTCAGATATCAAGGTGGAGTAAAAAGTCCAATATTGACCGAAGTTAAGAAGGGTGACAAAGTCCGTATCATCGATAGTGTAGATGGGTGGAAAAAAATTCGTACAGAGGATGGGTTTGCTGGTTATGTAAAGGAAAATACCATAAGACGTCCGGAAAAAATAGTAACGACACATGAGTTTGAAGAACCGAATTATACAAATATTAAAGTTGATGAACCAATCAATATGGCATGGCATAATGTAGACAATGAAGATGCAAACAATTATGTATTACAAGACATTGCACGTACAAAAGGACTTACAGTAATTGCACCAACATGGTTTAGTATTGCTAATACAGACGGAGCAATGACATCCATCGCAAGTTCGGATTATGTTAATTATGCACATCAGGCTAATCTCGATGTCTGGGGTGTATTAAGAGATTTTCATGGCGGAATTAATTCTTATGATGAAACTTATGAAGTATTGAGTTATACATCAAAACGAGAAACTTTGATCAATCAGGTGATCGGAGCGGCCTTACAGACAGGAATAGATGGAATTAGTCTTGATTTTGAACTGATTTCCAAGAAGTGTGGAGAACATTACATTCAGTTTGTAAGAGAACTATCAGTAAAATGTAGACAAAATGGACTTGTATTTTCAATTAGTAATTATGTGCCGATGTCATATAATAAGCATTACGATCTGAAAGAACAGGGAATTGTTGCAGATTATGTTATTATAATGGGATATGATGAACATACCGCAAATTCATATGAAGCGGGTTCTGTAGCATCCTACGATTATGTGAAAAATGGAATTGAAGATGCATTAAAAGAAGTGCCAAATGAAAAGCTAATTAATGCAATACCATTGTTTACAAGGTTGTGGCTGGAAAGACCAAAGACAGCGGAAGAAATTGCTGACGATGAAGGAACTGAAGCAGAAAAGTATCCGCTAAAGGTTACAAATACAGCTCTTGGTATGGATGCGGCTGAGAAGACAGTGAATAATGCAGATGTATCACCACAGTGGGATAAAAAGACAAGACAGAATTATGCACAGTGGGAAACAGAAGACGGAACATATAAAATCTGGCTTGAAGATGCTAAATCTATCGAAGAAAAATTAAAACTTATAAAAGAACATGACCTTGCAGGTGTTGCGTCATGGTGTATCGGCTGGGAAAAACAGCAGATATGGGATTTGATTCTCCAGTATGTAAATTAATCAGATATTTAAGAAAAAAACATCTTTGTTTTGCATATATATCAATAATATATGTGAAAGGGGATGTTTTTTTTGCGTCAAAAAACAATAATTATTTCAGCGTTAATATTATTGGCAATTTTAATGAGTGGAGTATGGTGGTCAAGTGAACGTATTTATCAAAGAATTGCATATGACAAAGAATTGAAAACATCGGCGAAAGTAAACAGCGAGATGGGGAAAACGGTTGTCATTGATGCCGGACATGGAGGAAAGGATTCTGGTAAAATAGGAATTAATAAAGTTTTGGAAAAAGACATTAACCTGGAAATTGCAAAAAAAGTAAAAGAATTGCTTTTAAAACAAAAAGTGAATGTGATCATGACAAGAGAAGATGACAGAGCAATGGCAGAGTCTAAAACAGAGGATCTGAAAAAAAGAGTGGATATTATAAATGAAGCAAATGCAGACCTTGCTGTAAGTATACATCAAAATAGTTATACAAGTGAGGAAATCCATGGAGCTCAGGTTTTTTATTATAATCATTCTGAAGAAGGAAGAAAGGCGGCAGCTATATTTCAGAAAATATTACTTAAAATTGATCCGGAAAATAAAAGACAGGAAAAAGGAAATGATAGTTATTTTATATTGAAAAAAACAGAAGCACCCGTTATTATTGTGGAGTGTGGTTTCTTAAGTAATAAACAGGAAGCAGAAAAATTAGTAACAGAAGAATACCAAGATATTTTGGCTGAAGCTATATGTGATGGAATTACAGAATTTTTAAAATGATAATAGGACTCTATTTTGCAAAGACAGTTTTTTTTTAGAAAAAATCATGTTATAATAAACTTTATGGAAACAATAATAAGTACAATTGACAAAAATAATATTGATGAAAGTATCATTTTGAATGCAGGACAGATACTAAAAGAAGGAGGGTTGGTAGCCTTCCCTACGGAAACTGTTTATGGACTGGGCGCGAATGCTTTAGATGAGGAGGCAGCAAAAAAAACATATGCAGCAAAGGGACGTCCATCGGACAATCCACTTATTGTGCATATTGCAGAACTTAACGCTTTGGATAAGATAGTGACCGATATACCGGAAATGACAGAAAAGATTGCACAACATTTTTGGCCGGGTCCACTTACCATGATTTTTAAGAAAAGTGAGTCTGTTCCATATGGTACAACAGGAGGTCTGGACACTGTTGCAGTAAGAATGCCGAGCGATAAAATTGCAAGAGCGCTCATAGTAGCAGCAGGGGGGTATGTTTCAGCACCAAGTGCGAATACTTCAGGAAGACCAAGTCCAACTACAGCTCAGCATGTAAAAGCAGATCTTGATGGAAAAATTGATATGATTTTGGATGGTGGAAGTGTAGACATTGGTTTGGAGTCTACGATTCTCGACATGACAGTTATGCCACCTATGATCTTACGACCAGGAGCAATTACAGCTGATATGCTGGAAGAAGTGATAGGAGAAGTAACGGTAGATAAGACACTTCTTGATAGTTCAAGTACACAAAGACCAAAGGCTCCGGGGATGAAATATCGTCATTATGCTCCGGATGCAAAGCTTACGATCGTGGAAGGAACATTAAGAGAAGAAGTTCTTGCAATTCGTCAGCTTGCGTATGAGGCACATCGGCAGGGACGTCAGGTAGGCATCATTGCAACAAATGAATCAGAACGATATTATACACATGGTATTGTTAAAAATATTGGAACCCGTGAAAATGAAAAGACTATTGCCAGAAATCTTTATGCTGTTTTAAGAGATTTTAATGAAGAAGATATCTCTGAAATATACAGTGAGTCTTTTGCTGTACAGGGAATCGGAAATGCAATTATGAACCGTTTAGAGAAAGCAGCGGGGCATGTAAGAATTTCGGCTGCGCCTATTGTTGCAAAGCAAAAGTATAGACGTATTGTGTTTGTAAGTCAGACTGATACCAGCAGAGGACCTGTAGCAGCGGAATTACTGCGTAATGCAGACTTATATCAGGAATATGCTATTGAATCACGAGGAATGATCGTTTTGTTCCCTGAGCCGGTGAATCAGAAAGTAGAAGCCATTATGAAGAGTGGAAAAATGACTTTACAGAACCATACATCAAAAGCGTTTATGGAAGAAGATTTAAGCGAAGAAACGTTGGTTCTTACATTTGATGAGAGCCAGAAAAATAAGATTTTGTCAGAATATGAAACATCACAGAATGTATATTCAATTAATGAATTCCTTGATGATACTACAGAAATTCCAAATCCATATGGCCAGCCACTAACTGCATATGGAGAATTTTACGAAATTATGAAAGCGCTGATTGGAAAATTAGCAAATAAATTAAATTCTTTTACTGAAGGAGGAAAATAATGTCAGAAGTACATGTTATGGATCATCCATTGATCAAACATAAAATCAGCTATATTAGAAATGAAGAAGTAGGAACAAAAGAGTTCAGAGAGGTAGTAGGAGAGATTGCAGCATTAATGTGCTACGAAGCTACTCGTAACTTAAAGCTTCAGGATGTTAAAATAAAAACACCAATTTGTGAAACAATTGGAAAAGAACTTACAGGAAAAAAATTAGCAGTTGTACCGATTCTTCGTGCAGGGCTTGGAATGGTAGACGGTATGTTGTCTCTTATTCCAACAGCAAAAGTTGGGCATATTGGACTTTATCGTGATCCAGAGACATATGAACCAGTAGAATACTATTGTAAACTGCCGGCAGATTGTGAAGAAAGAGAAGTATTTGTTGTAGATCCAATGCTTGCAACAGGTGGTTCAAGTGCGGCAGCTATTCAGTTGTTAAAAAACAGAGGTGTAAAAAATATTCGTTTTCTTTGCATTATTGCAGCTCCAGAAGGTGTTAAACGTATGCAGGAAGAACACCCGGATGTAGATCTTTACATTGGTGCATTAGATGAGCGTTTAAATGAACATAAATATATTATCCCTGGTCTTGGAGATGCAGGAGATCGTATTTTTGGTACCAAATAAAAGGGGGCAAGTAAATATGTCAGACAAAAGGACTGATTATTTGTCATGGGATGAGTATTTCATGGGAGTAGCAAAGCTTTCAGGAATGCGATCCAAGGATCCTAATACACAAGTAGGATGTTGTATTGTAAGTCAGGATAATAAGATTTTATCTATGGGATATAATGGGTTCCCAATTGGGTGTTCAGATGATGAATTCCCATGGGCAAGGGATGGAGAGAATCCATTAGATACAAAATATATCTATACTACGCACAGCGAATTAAATGCGATTCTTAATTATAGTGGTGGCAGTTTGTATGGGACAAAACTGTACGTTTCATTATTTCCTTGCAATGAATGCGCAAAAGCAATTATTCAGGCGGGAATTAAAGAAGTGATTTATGATAGTGACAAGTATGCAGATACTCCATCAGTAATTGCTTCAAAAAAAATGATGGATGCTGCAGGGGTTAAATATCACAAGTATGTTCATACAGACAGGGAAATCAAAATAAAATTATAAGAGTTAAGCCGACAGAAGAATCTGCCGGCTTCTTTTATATAAAACTTTGGTAAGATTTCACAAAAAGAAGCAAATTCTAAAAAGGGTATGGACTTTTACAAAAACGTTTTATATAATACGAATCACAAAGCAGTTGTTCGTGCTGCTTATCTACATAGATACTTTCTTGTATCTTATGTATCTGGGGTTGGATAAAAATCCATCCATTCTAAATTTAGGTCATGCTGTATTTTCACAGCGAATATTTCAAAAAATCAGTAATAAAAAATGAAAACTGAATAGGAGGGATAGCTTGCTTCGCAGAAATTTTGTGATATGCGAAGGCGAGAAAGAATATGCTCAAAATCTGATTTCTATGTTCCGGGAACAGAAAAATTTAAAATATCGGCTATATTCTTTCCAAAGTATTGAGCGGTTAAAAGCCTTTGCACAAGACAATAAAATAGATGTTTTATTGATTAGTGAAGAATTTCCAAAAGAAATAAGACAACAGATACCATCGGATGTTTGTTTTGTTTTAACAGCAGGAAATGAAAAAGAACTGACAGAAAAAGAAAAGGGGGTGTATAAATACCAGTCTGTAGACCAAATACAAGAACTTATTTTAAATCAATTAGAAGTATCTTCAGGGAAAATCAAAAGACATGAACTACCGTCATCTCTTATCGGAGTTTATTCTCCAGTACATAGAATTGGGAATACGAAATTTGCTTTAAATCTGGGAAGAAAACTTTTAAAGAAAGGACCTGTATTATATATAAATCTAGAAACATATTCAGGTGGAGAACATTATTTTTCAGAAAGGCAGGAAAACAATTTAGGAGATCTTCTTTATTATTTCAGACTAGGACAAAAAAATATGTCGATGTATATCAGTGCCATGACAGAACAAATTGATGGGGTGGATTATATCCCACCAATGCCAGTATCAAGGGATCTTTTAGATGTAAAGCAAGAGGAGTGGTTCAGATTGTTTCAGACAATACAAGAAGAATGTGCTTATCAGACAGTGATTCTGGATTTGGGGGAATTTGTTCATGGATTGTACGAAATTTTGCGGGTTTGTAATACTGTTTATACCTTGTATCGAGAAGATAATTTATCTATGGCAAAGCTTGCACAATATACTCAAAATTTGAGAATGCTTGGTTTCGAAGATGTACTGGAGCATACAGTACAAAAAGCTGTTCCAGTTAAGGAAGGAGCATAGAAGTGGAAATACTGGAACAGATGTATGACAGGATAATCGAAAAAATTGATATGGAGCATGAATTGTCAGATGATGAAATTCGGGAACTAATACATTTGGTGATAAAGGAAGAATCGAAAATAAGGTATCTTTCGTTAAAAGAAGAAACGTATCTTGGAAAAGAACTATTTAATGCTTTTCGAAAACTGGATATATTGCAGGAACTTATAGAAGACGATGATATTACAGAAATTATGATTAATGGAACGCAATCCATTTTTTATGAAAAAGCGGGAAAACTACATCAGTCAGATAGAAGATTTGTTTCAGCAAATCGTCTGGAAGATATTATCCAACAGATTGTAGCAAAAACAAACCGATATGTAAATGAAGCCTCTCCCATCGTAGATGCAAGGTTAGAAGATGGCTCAAGAGTCAACATAGTCTTAAAACCGATTGCATTGAATGGACCAATTATGACGATAAGAAAATTTCCAAAAGAAAAAGTAACAATGGATAAATTGGTGCAATGGGGAAGTATAAGTGAAGAATGTGCAGAGTTTCTAAAAAAGCTGGTGCGCTCAAGATATAACATATTTGTGTGTGGAGGAACGGGAGCTGGAAAAACTACATTTTTAAATGCACTATCTGATTTCATACCAGAAGATGAGAGAGTTATCACAATAGAAGATAACGCGGAACTTCAGATAAAAGGAGTGAAAAATCTGGTAAGTCTGGAAGCAAGAAATGAAAATCAGGAAGGAGATGGCGCAATATCCATTCGTACTCTTGCAAAATGTGCATTAAGGATGAGGCCGGACCGTATCATCATAGGCGAAGTCAGAGGAGAGGAAGTTGTGGATATGATCTCATCAGCAATGCTAAATGGCCACAGTGGATCAATGTCAACAGGTCACGCAAATAATCCCACAGATATGCTGTATCGTCTAGAAACTATGATGATGATGGGAATTGATCTTCCTTTAAGAGCAGTACAACGACAGGTGTCCTCTGCATTAGATATTATTATTCATTTGGGCAGACTTAGAGATAATACAAGAAAACTTATGCAGATTGTAGAAGTTCTAGGCGTAGAAGATGGAGAAATAAGATTACAAGTTTTATATGAATTTCAAGAGGAGGGAATGGAAAATGAAAAGATTATTGGTAAATTTGTGAAGGTATCAGAACTCAAAGCGAAAGAAAAACTTATGGCTGCGGGATATTACAAAGATAGAAAAAATAAAAATGAAATTGAAATCTGTTCTATTATCGGGAATGACAGGGTATCTGTTTTATGACTCGTGGTGGTCTTTATTCATAGTTTTTCCTTTTTTTATTATTTGTCTGGAATATCAGAAAAAAGCATTGTGTAGAAAAAAAGAACAGGAATTTCTGGATGCTTTTACGGATGGAATTCGCTCAATGGCTGAAGGATTAAAAGTAGGATATTCAGTAGAAAATGCAATAAGATCTGCACTCGCTGAACTACAATTATTGTTCCCAAAAGAAAATAGAATCGTAAAAGAATTTGAACGAATGGTATATCTTATCAGTATCAATCGACCGGTAGAACAGATTATGAAAGATTTTTCCAAAAGAATACAGTTAAGAGAAATAGAAGATTTTATATCTGTTTTTTCAGCGGCAAAACGTTCCGGAGGAGATGGCATACAGATGATCAATGAAGCAGTACAGCAAATGCGTGAAAAAAGAGAGGTGGAAAAAGAAATTCAGGTAGTGATTGCCTCGAAAAAGCTAGAATTTAAGATTATGTGTGTGATTCCGTTTTTCATCATTTTTTACATGAAGGTAGCATTTCCTCAGTTTATGCGGATATTGTACGGAAATGTAACAGGAGTGATTTTGATGAGTATGTGTTTTGTGATATTTTTGGGAGCTTGTTATGCAGGAAAAAGGATTACAGATATTGAGGTGTAAAGTTGAAGATTGTGAAACAAAAAAAGAAACCAGCAGTTTTTGTTATTGTAGTTACTTTAGTTCTTTTGGTTATGATTACCATTATGGATTATTTTCACGCACCTGAACAAAACAAAGATGGCTATTATGTCATAGAACGTGGAATTCATGGATCAGGGAAAAAAACTATATACCTAAAAGCGGATGTTGGTAAAGAACATCATGACATGAAAATAGAAGTAGATGAACAAAACTATAATAAGAAAGAAATTCCGCAGATTATGAAAAAAGCAACTAAACAATTGGAAAAAATGGTTTTAGGAAATAATAAAAGTTTTGATGAGGTAAGGTCAGACCTCAAGCTGATATCAAAAGTTCCAGGCACAGGTGTTGATGTTTCTTGGGAAATGGATCGATATGATTTGATAGATTTAAGTGGAAAATTAATACAAGATCATATTCCAAAACAAGGTATAGTAGTTCAGTTAAAAGCACTTCTTAAAGTGGATGACAAGGAAATGGAACATATTTTTTATGCAAAAGTTTTGCCGAAACATTTGAGTCAAAAAGAATCTCAAAAGAAAAAAATAGAAGAAAAAGTTAAGGAGCAGGAAAAGAAAAATAAGACAGATCGATATGTGATTCTTCCGGATCACGTAGACGGAAAAAAATTAAAGTGGAGATATCCACAGGATAGTAGAGCAGCAGGAGTTTTACTTCTAGGAATTTTTTTATCTGGGTTTCTTGTTTTTTGGGAAGACTATGAAAAAAAGAAAAAAGAGACATTGAGAAAAGAACAGCTTCTTAAGGAATATCCACAAATTGTAAGTCAGATTACATTATTTGTAAAAGCTGGAATGACAGTACGTATGGCCTGGTTTAAAATTGCAGAAAGTTATCAAAGAGAAAGAAAAAATTTGCAGCCAGCTTATGAAGAAATGGTGTATACCATGCATGAAATCCAACATGGAATGACAGAAAGCGAAAGTTATGAACGATTTGGACAAAGATGCGGACTTATTTCGTATAGAAGACTTGGAACATTGCTTTCCGGAAATCTAAGAAAAGGTACAAAAGGAATGACGGAATTATTAAAGAAAGAGACCATGGAGGCATTTGAGGAAAGAAAGAACAGAGCAAAAAAATTAGGGGAAGAGGCGGGAACAAAATTATTAGGACCTATGTTTCTTATGCTTTTAGTAGTATTGATCATAATTGTTGTTCCGGCATTTTTAAGCATACAGATTTAAAGACTGGCATGAAGTAAGGAGGATTTATATGAAAAATAAACTAAAAGAAAAATGTAAAAAGATCAAAGATTTTTGGAAAGATGAATCTGGATTTACAGTAGTAGAAATGATTCTTATTTTAGTTGTATTGATAGCAATTGTATTGATCTTTAAAAATCAGTTAATTTCTTTGGTAAATACAATATTTGAAAAAATAGTTCGTGAAAGTTCGGGAATATAAGGTGAAAAAAGGTGAAGTAACAGCGTTTTTAAGCATTATTTTTGTCCTGTTGATGTCTTTTATTACAACTGTATTAAACAGTGCGATATTACAGACGTCAAAGAGTATTAGGCGTCAAGAAGTGGATAGAGCAATGTTTTCAATATTTGGAGAATTTGATCCTCAACTTTTTGAAGCATATGATATTTTTGCCATGGATAGTGGAGGGAAAGAAAATACGAAAAATACTTATATTGAAGACCGATTACATTATTATGGCTCTTGTGATATAGAACATGATATTTCAGGAATTCAATATCTTACAGATAGAGCAGGCATATCTTTTAGAGAACAGGCTATAAAGTATATGACTTATATATATGGGATATCTTCCATAACGGATTTAATTGGGATGACAAAGGATTGGGAAAAAATGGAGATAGCAGGAGAAGATATTAAAGATAAAAATGAAACAATTACAAAAGATATATCAGAAATTACAGGTCGGGAAAATGGAAAAGAAAATTTAGAACCTATTTTAGAACTTCAAAAAATCCCATTATTGTCAGCTGCGCTTCCAAAAGAATTTAAATGTTCTTCTAAAATATTGCAGAGAGAAGATCTTTTAATGATGCGAAAATTGAATACAGGAAAAGGAAAGTTTTATATACCTGCTAATTTATCAAATACAGAAAATGAACTATTGTTCAGAGAATATCTTCTGAAAAAATTTTCAAATGCACTTACTTCGGCAGAAAATAAAGAAAATAAAGAAC
This sequence comes from Muricomes sp., assembly GCA_020024675.1. Taxonomy (GTDB): domain Bacteria; phylum Bacillota; class Clostridia; order Lachnospirales; family Lachnospiraceae; genus JAHHTM01. The sequence goes on along the minus strand of JAHHTM010000011.1, from coordinate 340 downwards.
TATCATATGAAATAGAGTATATGATTGGCGGGAAGAAAAGCGACAAAGATAATCTAGAAGTGGTATTACGTAAAATAGTATTGTTAAGAACAGGAGCAAATTATACATATCTGCTCAAAGATGCACAAAAAAAAGCGGAGGCAGAAGCAATGGCCACAATTTTATCGGCCTTGCTTCTATGCCCAGAAGGAATAGAAGCACTCTGTCAAATACTTCTTGTGGCATGGGCATTTTCAGAAAGCATTATAGATCTTAAGCAACTCATGAGTGGAAACAAAGTTCCACTGATAAAAAGTGCAGATCAATGGAACATATCTTTAGACTCGGTTGTACATAAGAA
>JAHHTM010000109.1 GCA_020024675.1 Muricomes sp. | reverse complement strand
GGATATACTTCTTTTAGATGAGCCTTTTTCTGCATTGGATCCTGCTACAAAAAAGGTTCTCTACAAAGAAATCAAAGAAATTCATGATAAGTTTAGATGCACGATTGTTTTTGTGACACATGATTTTGCAGAAGCAGAACTTCTGGCTGACCGTGTAGGGATTCTTCTTGGGGGAGAAATGCTTACAGTTACGGAAGGTAAGAATTTGATGAAGAACCACTATTGTGATAAAATAGAATCGTTTTTAGGGAGGACAGATTATGGGTATAGATAATAATTATACACCAGAAGAATTTTATGATGAACTACGGGATCGGTTCGTAAAACTGGTCGAGAAAAATGAATTATATATGGAAGAAGTTAAGATCACAACAAAATCTCTGACACCAGAAGAGGCGATCGGAAATACAAAAAGAAAAGATTTTCCAATCATCACTGGGAAAGACATTATGGTACAGGCAGAATGCAAAGGTGTTAAGGGGCAGGCTTTTACCGATGCACCGGCTGTTTTTGAAGGTACATTGAAAGATATATGCCAGCTCAATCTAAAAAATGATGCACATAACAGAGGGATTTTTATTGCTACGATTAATGCAGTGATGGGATATTTAAAACTTTCAAAATGTACGGTTCATTGCAAAAATGAAGGACCTGAATTGTGTGCAGAAAAAGCAATTGAGATTATAAAAAACATATATGGAAATCCAAAGATTGGGCTGATTGGTTATCAACCATCGCTTCTTGAAAATCTTTCAAAAGATTTTAAATTGCGTATTGTAGATTTGAATGAAGCGAATATAGGACAAGTGCGATACGGTGTTTTGGTAGAAGATGGCGGGAAGGAAACTATATGGAAAGAGATTATGGAATGGGCAGATCTTGTGCTTTGTACGGGAAGTACTATTTGCAATGGGACAATCGTAAACTTCCTTCCATGGAAGGAAAAAACATTGTTTTTTGGAACCACACTAGCCGGAACAGCGACACTTATGGGACTTCCACGTATGTGTTTTGCAGATGAAATTTAATGACAATAACGATAAAGGACACTCAAAAGAAATATTCGTGGGTGTCTTTTCGTATAAGGATATATGGAATCCTTTTATTGACATGTAAGAAAAATTTACATAAAATATTATTGTTGTATGAAAAATAAAAGATTGAAAGATGAAAAAGGAGAAATGAAAAGTGGTTAAAAATCTTACAGAAGGTAAGCCGTTAAAACTTTTGTTTTTCTTCGCCCTACCCATGGTGATGGGAAATTTGTTCCAACAGTTATACAACATGGTTGATTCTATGGTGGTAGGAAAATTTGTAGGAGAAGATGCACTTGCAGCGGTAGGCTCCTCATTTCCTGTAGTATTTCTTGCTGTGGCAATAGCATCCGGATTGTCTATGGGATGTACAGTTGTTATTTCGCAGTTGTTTGGAGCAGGACGGATTATGGAAATGAAAACAACAGTGTATACGGCACTTGTAGCATTAGGAGTGATCGGAATAGTGATCATGTTTTTAGGAGAAGTGTTTTCGGCACCTCTTTTATCTCTTCTTGGAACGGACAAGGACATTATGGCAGATTCTCTTATTTATTTGAGAATATATTTTGGTGGAGCTATTTTCTTGTTTTTGTATAATTCACTTAATGGTATATATAATGCATTAGGAGACAGCAAAACACCTTTATTATTTCTTATTATTTCAGCTATTGCAAATATAATATTAGATCTTGCTTTTGTAATTTGTTTTCATATGGGGGTAGCAGGTGTTGCATGGGCTACGCTGATTGCACAGGGTGTGTGTGCGGTGATATCTTTTGTTGTTCTTATGAAAAGATTGTATCACATGCAAAATGAAGAAGAAAATCGAGATAAAAAACCGGCTATTTTTCATTTTACTGCTGCGAAAAAAATTGCAAAAGTTGGAATTCCTTCTATTATCCAGCAATCAGTGGTATCTGTTAGTATGATGTGTATGCAGGGTCTTGTGAATTCATATGGAAAAGTATTTGTAGCAGGATATACAGCAGCTACAAAGATTGATACATTATCTATGATGCCAAATATTAATTTTTCAAATGCAATGTCGAGTTATACAGCACAAAATATCGGAGCAGAAAAAGAAGAACGGGTAAGAGAGGGCTATCGGGCATGTGTCTTTATGCTTATCATTTTTTCGGTTATACTGACAGGAATTATTTTTCTGTTCGGACCCAATATTCTAAGCTTGTTTTTAAATGCAGGTTCAGAAGGAAGTGCAATGGGATACGGTTTGAAATATATGAAAACTGTTTCTTTATTCTATGCTGTTATGGGAATTATGTTTGTAAGTAATGGACTGTTAAGAGGTGCAGGTGATATGAAAGCATTTCTTGTAAGTTCAATGTCAAATCTTTTTATGCGTGTAATCCTCGCATATTCTTTGTCATATTTTATTCACGAGAGTGCAATATGGATTTCAATACCAATCGGATGGACGATAGGGGCTGTATATTCATATATACGTGTTCGAAGTGGAAAATGGAAAAATAATAAATTAGTAGAGACAGATGGGAGAGCGTAAAAATGGAAAAAATCAGAATTGCAATCGCAGGTTATGGAAACATTGGAAGAGGAGTAGAACTGGCTATTGAAAGAAATGAAGATATGGAGTTGAAGGCTGTTTTTACAAGAAGACCACCAGAAACTGTTTCCATATTCTCAAAAAATGTACCAGTTCTTTTGTTTGATGACATGGTAAAAATGAAAGATGAAATTGATGTTGTTATTCTTTGTGGAGGCTCAGCAACAGATCTTCCAGTAATCGGACCGGAAGTGTTGAAAAATTTCAATACTATTGATAGTTTTGATACACATGCAAGAATACCAGAATATTTTGAGTCTATGGATACTGTAGCAAAAAATGGTGGAAAAATCGGAATTATTTCAGTAGGTTGGGATCCAGGAATGTTTTCATTAAATAGATTATATGCAGAATCTATTCTTACAGAGGGGGAGACATATACATTCTGGGGAAAAGGTGTAAGTCAGGGGCACTCTGATGCTATTCGTAGAATAAATGGAGTAAAGAATGCAATTCAGTATACAGTTCCTATTGAAAAAGCAGTAGAAGAGGTGCGAAATGGATTAAGACCAGAACTTACTGCACGCCAGAAACATTTAAGAGAGTGCTATGTGGTTGCTGAGGATGGAGCAGATTTAGAAAGAATTGAAAATGAGATTAAGACTATGCCGGCTTACTTTGCGGATTATGACACAACAGTTACATTCATCTCAGAAGAAGAATTGAAAAAAGAACATAACAAAATGCCACATGGTGGGTTTGTGATCCGAAGTGGTGAAACTGGAAGAGATGGAAATAAACATGTGATCGAGTATTCTTTAAAGCTGGAATCTAATCCGGAATTTACTTCAAGCGTACTTGTATGTTATGCACGTGCTGCCTATCGATTAGCCAAAAAAGGGGAATGTGGAGCAAGAACTGTTTTAGATATTGCACCAGCTCTTCTTTCAATAAAGACACCAGAGCAGTTGAGAAAAGAATTACTCTAATGTATGTGGGTTATGTTTTTTGATTGAAAAAATAAAAAACATAATATTTATGTAGAAGAAGGTTGATAGAATGAAAAAGTTAATTCAGGTATTAGAAAAATGTTTGAAGAATCATGAGGACTGCGTCCTGGCAACTATAGTAGAGCAGTCAGGTTCGACACCTCGTGGTGCCGGTGCAGCAATGCTTGTTACAAGTAAAGGCAGAATTTGTGGTACTGTCGGAGGTGGTGCCATAGAATATAAGAGCGAATGTGTTGCGAAAGAACTGGTTACGTTAAAAGAATCACGATTAGATCATTTTTATCTGAAACCAAATCAGGTTCAGGATCTTGGGATGGTCTGTGGAGGGGATGTGACCATATATTTTCAGTTTATTTCCTCAAACAGAAAAGAAAATATGGAACTTGTGCAATGTATAAAAAACAAGTATGATAAGGATGAACAATTTTGGCTTATTCAGGAAATTACTTCTCATACAGAGGACACGTGGTCTGTATTTTCCAAAGAAGAAGGTGAAAAAGGCGGAAACATACCTTCTGAAGTGATTGATAACTTAAGAGATAAACCATATCAGCAGAAAGTAGGAGAAAAAGTTTATTTTTCAGTGCCACTTCAAAGTATGAGTAAAGTATACATTTTTGGTGGTGGACATGTGTCGCAGGCACTTGTACCAGTTCTTAGTACTGTGGGATTTCACTGTATTGTTTTAGAGGACAGAGAGGAGTTTTGTCGTCCAGAATTATTTCCAACTGCGGAGAAATTAATGCTTATAGATATTTCAAAAATTTCACAATATATTGAGATAAAAGAGAAAGACTTTGTCTGCATTATGACGAGAGGACATAAAGATGACATGGAAGTTCAGGCTCAGGTTTTAAATACCCCGGCATATTATATAGGTGTGATCGGAAGCCGTAAAAAAAAGGCAACGGTATTTGCACAGTTAAAAGAAAGAGGATTTACAGACGAAGATCTTTCAAGGATAACAACGCCAATTGGAATTGACATTAAAGCAGAGACGCCTGCTGAAATCGCAGTGAGTATTACGGCACAGATGATAGAAAAACGAGCTGAAATGATAAATCATGCTTGAAAAAACATCAAAATTTTTATATAATGTCTGCATGAGTATAATTAAAGATGGAAACTTTTTTATATAGGAGGAGATTATGGCCGGACAGTATGAAGGTATGGCGATAGGCGTATTTGAGTTAGATAGTGAATGTGCCTGTTTTGTTGCTTTAGACGCAGCAGCTAAAGCAGCGGATGTAAAGATTCAATCAGTAGAAAGAAATCGTCTTGGAGCAGGTGCCTGCGTAAAATTACGTGGTAACGTTTCGAATGTAGAAGCAGCTATGGAAGCAGCGCTTCAGGCAGCAGAACCGATCTCAAAGATCGTTTCCCACACTGTGATTGCAGCACCATTGAAAGAGACTGAAGCAGCGATCACTATGACAATCAATAAATAAGGAAGAGGTAGAGTTATGGCAAGACATGGAGCATACGGACTCGTTGAAGTTCAAGGAGAGGCAAATGCAGTCGTTGTATTAGACCAGATGCTGAAAGCGTCAGAAGTATCTTATGAGACACAGGATACAAAATGTGGTGGACATGCTCTTATCTTTGTAAGTGGAACTGTTTCAGCGGTTACTGCGGCAGTGGATAGTGTAAAGGAAAGTGCACCATGTAAAGTATTTAATACAGCTGTTATTTCAAATCCGTCAGATGAGATGATGGAGATAATTGAAGTGTTTAAGGCACGTCGTAAATAATAAAAAATTTTGAAAGAGCATATCTTTTGCTTTGAAGTTTTTTCATTGCAGAAGATATGCTCTTTTTTTA
>JAHHTM010000108.1 GCA_020024675.1 Muricomes sp. | reverse complement strand
GAATACAACTTTCTTCATAACGTCATCTGTCATGGCAGATACTGTTTCATTTTCTGTAACAGTAATAGCAACATCAAGATCTGGTTCTTCTTTACCAAACTCATTTTTCCATGCATCAAGCATAGCATTTGTAAGTTCTACTACTTTTTTGCTGTCAGATGTCATTAAAACAACATTAGATACAGGAGTGATAACGTTGTCTTTTGTTCCACCCTGAACATCTACAAGATGAATTTCTGTATTCAGATTTAAGTGATTTAATAATCTTCCGGCAAGTTTATTGGCATTTCCTCTCTGCTGATCGATCTCTGCTCCTGAATGACCGCCCTTTAAACCACGAATTGTAATAGCAACTTTGTCTGCTGTTACTTCTGTTCTCTCAATAGGGAGAGTCATGCGGAAACTTAAACCACCTGCACATCCTGCAATAACTGTATCTTCATCTTCTGAATCAAGATTGATAAGCATTTTTCCTTCAAGTGGAGAAAGATCGATGCCAATAGCACCATCCATTCCAACTTCTTCATCAATTGTGAATACGACTTCAACTGGTGGGTGAGGAATATCATCACTGTCAAGAATTGCTAATGCCATAGCAACAGCAATACCATCATCTGCACCTAATGTAGTGTCTTTTGCTTTCACATATCCGTCTTCAACATAAAGTTGAAGTGGATCTTTCATAAAATCATGGTTTGAATCTTCTGTTTTTTCGCATACCATATCAAGGTGTCCTTGAATGATAACAGGTTCACTTGATTCATATCCAGCTGTTCCAGGCTTTTTAATAATTATGTTATTAAGTTCGTCCTGAACAACAAACAGACCTCTGTCATTTGCGAATTTTACGCAATAATCGCTAACGGCTTTCGTATTGAATGTTCCTCTCGGAATCTGGCTGATCTCTTCAAAAAAATGAAATACTTTCTTTGGTTCTAAATTTTCTAAAACTGGCATTGAAATATCTCCTTCCTATTTAACTACTGCATCTATTGTGTCACACTAGGTATAAAAAATCAATGTTTTTCATATATCTTTAACAAATACTGCCATTTTAAAGGAAAATATATGAAATATAAGTTTGTTGGATTTGGAATAATTCTATTGTTTATTTGTATGCTTCTAGCTCCACAGGCTGTTTTTAATGGTGCAAGTGATGGATTAATGCTCTGGTTTCAATTGATTTTGCCAACATTATTCCCATTTATGCTTATTACAGATCTTATGATCCGTACAGATACGATTCATTATGTTTCGAATATGGTATCCCCTTTCGTAAGTCGCATATTCAAAACATCGACAAACGGAAGCTTTGCTGTAGTTGCTGGATTTTTATGTGGTTATCCAATGGGAGCAAAAGTGACTACGGATCTTGTTCAAACACAGAAAATCAGCTTACAGGAAGCAAAATATCTGTTATCTTTTTGTAACAATGCAAGCCCTGTATTCATTATGAACTTTGTAGTATGGAAAACTCTGGATCATCAAGAACTTACCGTACCAACGCTTTTGATTACACTTGGTGTACCGATTATTATGAGTTTTTTATTTCGTCCTTTTTATTTGTGTGAAGATAAAATTTTTCAAAACCTGTCATCCACTAAAAGAGTCCTGTCAACTAATAATACAAGTGTTATAGATACCTGTATTATGAATAGTTTTGAAGCAATAACAATGATTGGCGGATATATTATTATTTTTTCTATACTTTTATCTGTAATTCAGAATTACGCATACGAAAATTCGATAATTCAAAATTTCCTTCCCTGCCTGGAAATGTCTAATGGCATTCTTCTATTGAAAAAACTTCAGTTGCCTGAAAATATATTATATGCTTCTGTTTTGGGACTCACTTCTTTTGGTGGCCTTTGTGCAGTTGCTCAGACCAAAAGTATTGTAAGAAGTATAAAGATTCCTATTCTTCCATACACAACACAAAAGCTGGTTACTGCCATAGTAACCAGCCTGATTGCTTACATATATATATATTCAGTATATTGAATTATTCAGCGTCGTTTTGTGCGTACTGCTCTTCTTCTGTAGGTAACTGTAATTCTGCACGATTTGCATGAACCATTTCATAACATTCCTGAAGAGATGAAATAAGTCCTTCGTATTTTGTTGCATAGCTATCTAATGTATGTCCAACAATATTTTCAGCATTTGCAAGAAGATCATCTGCATACTGAATAGCACCAATACGAATTGTATTTGCATCTTCTGTTGCACTATCGATAATTTCCTGTGCCTGAGCTGTAGCCTGTGTTACAATCTCATTTGCCTGCGCATACGCCTGCTGCATGATTTCATGTTCACTTACAAGCTCTGTAGTCTGAACCTGTGCTTCTTCATATAAGGCATCTGCTTTTGCCTGTGCATCAGCAAGGATTGCATCTCTGTTTGCAATAATCTTCTGATATCTTTTGATTTCATCTGGTGTCTTCATACGAAGCTCACGTAATAATTCGTCTAGGTGTTCTTTATTAACAATAATCTTTGTAGTAGATAGAGGCTGAAATTTACAGTCTCTATCAATGTACTCTTCAATTTCTTCAATAATCTGCTCAATACGGCTACTCATGTTTGTCACACTCTCCTTTTAATTTCATCTTCTGTTCTAATTGTACAGCTACAATTTCCGGAACAAATTGTGATACATCGCCTCCAAAAACTGCAATTTCTTTCACTGTTGTAGAACTTAAGTAAGAATATTCAATACTGGTCGTAAGAAACATTGTTTCGATAGACGGATCCAGCTTATGATTAGTCTGGGACATCTGTAATTCATACTCAAAATCTGTAATGGCACGAAGTCCACGAATTACAAGAGCCGCCCCTTGTTCCTTTGCAAATTCAATAAGTAAACCTGCAAACGGCACAATTCTGACATTATTTATATCTTTCGTTACTTCCTTTAACATATTAACACGTTCTTCGACAGAAAACAACGGGCTTTTCGCATTATTATTTAATACTCCGACGATTAATTCATCGACAATTTTAGCCGAACGTTTGATTACATCTAAGTGTCCATTTGTAACCGGGTCAAAACTTCCCGGATAAATTGCTTTTAACATACTTCTTCCTTTCCGGATCGCTCGATAAAAAGATGTTTATTTGTTTTATATTTTTTCTCCTTTAGTATCGTAAATCCAAGATCCTCCAAATAAGAAAAATCTGTATGTAACGATGCTTCTACAATTATGATCGTATCTTCATAAACAAGTTGTGATTCAGAAAGGTACATAAGAACCTGTTTTTCCAGTTCTTTATCATACGGTGGATCCATAAAAATATAGTCAAAATACTTTTCACCCTCCAGTTGATATAATGCCGTCATAACATCCCTTGTGAGAGTCAACCCTTTATTTTCTAATTTTGTATATTTCAAATTTTCTTTTATACATTCCATAGCCTTAGGGTTCTGCTCTACAAAAACAGCCTCTTTCGCTCCGCGACTAAGAGCCTCTATTCCAATCGCACCAGAACCTGCAAATAGATCCAAAAAAACACTGTCGTACATTCCAGGTGCGATCATATTAAATAATGTCTCTTTAATACGATCTGTAGTAGGTCTTGTATCCAAACCTTCCAAAGTTTTTAATTGAAGACGTTTTGCACTTCCTGCAATAACTCTCATAGCTTTCCTCTTTTCTTTCTTGTTTAACTATGAAAAAGTCTAACAGAAAAAAGCACTTAGGTCAATCTCCCAAGCGCTTTTTTCTCGTAAAATATCTTATTTGCCAGACATCTGTTTTTCCTGTTCTTCAATCATTTTTTTAACCATATACCCACCAACTGAACCATTCTGTTTAGATGTCAGATCTCCATTGTATCCATCTGTAAGTGGTACACCAAGTTCGTTTGCTACTTCATATTTGAATTTGTCTAATGCACTCTTTGCTTCTGGTACTGCTGCCTTGTTTGATGAACGATTTGCCATAATTATTTTCCTCCTCGTAACATTTTCATGCTACTTCTTTCGTTTTTTTATAACACGTTTTTGTGTTACAACCATAGTATGTGGAGAAAAACTTAAAATACACATGGTATTTATTTCCGTATTATATTAATCAAAAAAATTCTTATCGAATGGTACGATGTACTTTTTTTCGTACAAAATAAAAACAAATCACCTGCATGATAATTGTAAAAATCCAGGATACCGGATATGAAATAAACAAAACATCAAGAGAATGGTGCTTTGGAAAAATACAATAGATCCAAAAAATTCTTGTACCTACGGTTCCGATGATTGAAAGAATCATTGGTACTGTGGAATACCCCATTCCACGCATTGCTCCCGGCAGAAGATCCATCAATCCACATAAGAAATATGTTGAAGTCGTATAGAGCAATACTTCCATACCGCACTGGACAACTTTTGGATCTGATGTGTAAATGCCAAGAATATGATCTCCAAAAATATAAACTCCACTTCCTAAAAGCAATGTAACAGTAACAGAAAGAATAACGCAGTCTAATAACACTCGATCCATTCGTTTCCACTTAGCCACACCATAATTCTGACTTGTGAAACTCATGCATGCCTGCGTAAATGAGTTCACCGTTGCAAATAGAAATCCAAAAATATTGTTTGCTGCTGTGTATCCTGCCATGGCAATGGAACCGAAAGAATTTACAGAAGACTGTAAAAGCACATTTGAAAATGTGATAACTGTACTTTGAATTCCTGCAGGAATTCCAACTTTGAAAAGTTGTTTCAAATATACTTTTTGTATCTTTAACTTTGAAAATCGAAATTGATAACTAGCTTCTGTCTGCCACAGACACCTTAATACAAGAATACAGGAAATCATCTGAGAAATCACTGTTGCTATGGCAACTCCAGCTACACTAAGGTCAAATATAATAACCAAAATCATATTTAAACCAGCATTGATCACACCGGCAATAATCAAAAATAACAGCGGGCGCTTTGTATCACCTACGGCTCTTAAGATAGCTGCTCCATAGTTATAGATCATAAAAAATGGCATCCCCAAGAAATATATTCGCATATACAATGTAGATAACTGTAAAATATCATTCGGTGTTCCCATCAGTCTTAACGCCCACTTTGAAAGAAATAGTCCTACAAATAGCATGATAACACCACTAATCAGTGCAAACATAATAGAAGTATGTACTGTGTCGGACATTTCCTTTTCTCTTTTTGAAGCATAAAAACGACTTGCCAAAACATTAGTTCCAAGGGAAATGCCGATAAAAAGATTAATAAATACATTAATCAGCGCAGTCGTAGCACCAACAGCTGCCAGGGCATGACTACCACTAAATTTACCAACCACAATAATATCTACTGCGTTAAACATCAACTGTAAAATTCCTGATAACATCAATGGCACTGAAAAAGATATCAGTTTATTCATAATTGTACCATTACACATATCAATCTCATATTTATTTTT
>JAHHTM010000107.1 GCA_020024675.1 Muricomes sp. | reverse complement strand
AATTTATTGGGGTGTGATGTGGAAAACGGTGAGATACCTTTATCGGAAATGGAGCGTGTCTGTCAGATGGTTGAAGATATCAGTTATTTTAATGCTAAAAACTTTTTTCATTTTTAATTAGTGTCATCTTATCTGTTACAATAAACTGAGTCGGGAATTCGCTTTGCAAGCCTTTTTCCGGCTTTTATTTTAGATGTGTGGGTGTCGCATTGGCAGAAAATCTTATCTTTGCGTCCTATTATCAATTTAAAAAAAGAAAAACATAAATGAACAATTCCCCTCAGCCTGCTGCCAAAGGGTTCACAAGAGCCTTTTATGTCAGCAACACAGTCGAACTGTTTGAACGCATGGCTTACTATGCTGTGTTTATCGTTCTCACTATTTACTTATCTACTATTTTAGGTTTTAATGATTTCGAAGCAAGTATGATTTCCGGTCTTTTTTCCGGTGGATTATACTTGCTTCCTATTTTTACCGGAGCATATGCCGATAAGATTGGTTTTCGTAAATCAATGCTTGTTGCCTTTTCGTTATTAACTGCCGGATACTTTGGTTTAGGAGTATTGCCTACATTGCTTGAAAGTACCGGGTTGGTAAGCTATGGGGCAAGTACCCATTTTAGTGGATTGACAGATAGCGTTTTCCGTTGGTTGATAGTGCCGGTTTTATTTATAATCATGATAGGCGGCTCATTTATTAAGTCTGTTATTTCGGCTTCTGTTGCCAAGGAAACAACCGAGGCTACCCGTGCACGTGGATATTCTATTTTTTACATGATGGTTAACATCGGTGCTTTTACCGGAAAAACAGTTATCGATCCTCTCCGAAATATGATTGGTGATCAGGCATATATTTACATAAACTATTTCTCCGGATTTATGACTCTCATTGCTTTGTTGGCTGTTTTCTTTTTGTATAAATCAACTCACACCGTAGGAGAAGGAAAAAGTATGCGTGAGATCGGACAAGGTTTCTTGCGTATTGTCACCAATTGGCGTTTATTGATTCTAATACTTATTATCACGGGATTTTGGATGGTGCAGCACCAACTTTATGCTACGATGCCAAAGTATGTAATTCGTATGGCAGGTGAAACAGCCAAACCGGGCTGGATTGCTAATGTAAATCCTTTTGTTGTAGTATGTTGCGTTAGTTTTGTAACTCGTTGGATGGCAAAACGAAGTGCCATTACCTCAATGAATATTGGTATGTTTCTGATTCCGGTCTCTGCTCTATTGATGGCATGCGGCAATCTTTTGGATAATGAAGTTGTTTCTGGAATGAGCAACATTACATTGATGATGATTGCCGGTATTGTAGTTCAAGGTTTGGCAGAATGTTTTATATCTCCCCGTTATCTGGAATATTTTTCTCTCCAGGCTCCTAAAGGTGAGGAAGGTATGGATTTAGGGTTTAGTCATCTTCATTCTTTTTTATCTTCCATTTTCGGATTTGGTCTTGCCGGCGTTCTGCTGACCAAGTATTGTCCGGATCCAACTTTGTTTGAATCCAGAGAGGCCTGGGAAGTTGCCAGTGTGAATGCACATTACATCTGGTATTACTTTGCGGCAATCGGTTTGGTTGCAGCAATTGCTTTGCTTATTTTTGCAAAAATCACTGATTTCATCGATAAAAAGAAGAAAACTAACGTCTGATTGTTTCCTTTTTTATGTATATTTGCCGACAATTTGCCATAAAAGTTGCCGGCAATTTGCATTAAAAAGAAGAGAATAATGAAGATTAGATTTATAAGCCTGGCCAGTGGCAGTAGTGGAAACTGCTATTATCTAGGTACCGAAAAATACGGCATACTCATTGATGCGGGTATTGGAATTCGTACCATTAAAAAATCACTGAAGGACATAAATGTGACTATGGACTCAATACGTGCAGTATTTATTACTCACGATCATGCCGATCATATTAAAGCTGTAGGACATTTAGGTGAGAAATTGAATATTCCGGTATATACTACGGCACGTGTACATGCAGGAATCAATAAAAGCTATTGTATGACAGAAAAGTTGCATGGTTCTGTACGCTATTTGGAAAAAGAAGAACCGATGCAATTGGAAGATTTTCGTATCGAGTCTTTTGAAGTTCCGCATGATGGAACAGATAATGTAGGTTATTGTATAGAAATTGACGGAAAGGTTTTTTCATTCCTTACCGACTTGGGAGAGATTACTCCAACCGCTGCCCGATATATTTGTAAAGCCCACTATCTGATCATTGAGGCTAATTATGATGAAGAAATGCTTCGTATGGGACCTTATCCGACATATCTGAAAGAGCGTATCTCAAGTAAAACAGGTCATATGAGTAATATAGATACCGCCAACTTTCTTGCGGAAAACATAATGGAGCATCTTCGTTATATTTGGCTTTGCCATCTGAGTAAAGATAATAATCATCCGGAGTTAGCATATAAGACAGTTGAGTGGAAATTGAAGAGTAAAGGTATTATTGTCGGGAAAGATGTGCAACTACTTGCTTTAAAGAGAAATACGCCTTCGGAGCTCTATGAGTTTGAATAAATGTGAGAAAAAAAAGTAAAAAACAGGTCTGTTTATTTGGTAGTATAAAATAAAAGCCATACTTTTGCAACCGCAAACGAGAAACAAGCACTCTTAGCTCAGCTGGTAGAGCAATTGACTCTTAATCAATGGGTCCAGGGTTCGAGTCCCTGAGGGTGTACAAAAGGAGATTATAAATAATCTCCTTTTTGTTTTTGGTGGCATTTTGAAATATTGTTTTATCTTTGCCACCGCAAAAATTAATTTGATGAAAACAACTTATCAGTTTAACATACTCGTCAATCATTTGGAGCTGGCTTAGTTACAGTTCCATCCTATTTTAGATATACCTTAGGTTTTTCAGGGAGGTATCCTATTCTTTCTTCTTCTGTATAGATGCAACAGGGAAATAATTTCATTCTTTATCAAACTTATTATGAATAATTGGAAGAAAAAGTTTATCATTATATGGACAGGGCAACTATTCTCTATACTAAGTAGTTCTATTGCCCAGTTTTCTATTGTTTTGTGGATTAGTCTTAAAACGGGATCTGCGGAGGTATTGTCATTTGCAACTATCGCTGCTTTATTACCACAAGCTTTATTAGGCCCTTTTGCCGGCGTCTTTGTCGATCGTTGGAATCGCAAATGGACTATGATTGGTGCTGACAGCTTTGTCGCTCTCTGTTCCGGAGTGATCGCTTTACTGTTCTATTTGGATATAATCGAATTATGGCATATATATCTTTTACTTATGTTGCGTTCGGTTGGCGGTGCATTTCATACGCCTGCCATGAAATCCTCTGTACCATTGTTGGCACCGGAAAAAGAGCTTATGCGCATTGCGGGTATCAATCAAGCTATCCAGTCGATTTGTAACATTGGTGGTCCGGCTCTTGGAGCCATATTGCTTCTTGCGTTTGACATGAGTCTTGTCATGCTTCTAGATGTATTGGGAGCTATAATAGCTTGTACAGCTTTACTTTTTGTGTATATTCCCAATCCTAAACAAGAAAATACCTCAGCTAGAAATGTACTTTATGATATGCGAGATGGATTTAATGTAATTATGCGTAATAAAGGAGTCAGTTGGGTAATGGTAACTGAAGTTCTGGTTACATTTTTTGTTATGCCAATGGTGGCATTGATGCCGTTGATGACTTTGAAAAATTTCTCGGGAACAGCATATCAAGTAAGTTTGATAGAAACTCTTTTCGGTGCTGGCATGTTGGCCGGTGGTGCCTTATTGGGTGTATGGAATCCAAAGATACGTAAAACCTTGCTGATTGCTATTTCCTATTTTTTGCTTGGTGCGGCATTGGCATTTTGTGGAATACTTCCGGCTGATGGTTTTGTACTTTTTGCAGCATTAACAGTGGCACAAGGTATAGTTGTCCCATTTTTTTCCGGGCCTTTTACTTCATTACTGCAAACTCAGTTTAAACCGGCATATTTAGGACGTGTGTTTTCTCTTTTTGACAGCGTGAGCTTATTGCCTTCTATCATTGGGTTGTTCATTACCGGATTTATTGCTGATAGTTTAGGAATAGCCAATATTTTTATCTGTTGTGGGATAGCAATTGTATTTACCTCAATTTTGATGATGTGCATTCCGGCTGTCAGAGATCTGGAAAAGCAAAGTAAATAGATATGGGATTGGTTATCCTCTGATCATTTATTAAATAAAAAGCTGATCACCGTTCGTGCTTCTTTACTTATCATCGGTAAAGAATCGCAAATGGTGATCCAGCCTCTCTATAGGATTACAATAGGAAATATGATCAGACGATGGAAGCAATAGCCAATTAAAAAATGAATTGAAATCGTCCTTGAAAAACACTAAAGTTTTTGCGGCTGATCTCTTTTATACTGGCTCCGGGCATCAGATAGCTATAGTTTAATTTTATACCTATATATTTATTAATATAATAGTTGAGTCCGATGGAGATATCTTTTTGTTCTCCTCCCCAAATGGAGGCATCCTCATCGTTGAGTGTCAAATAGTTAAATCGTGAACAAACCTCCAGACTTTTTCCTTCCGGACGACCGGCACATGCAACAGATTCATCGTACAGATAAGTTTCTCCGGATAAAAGCCAAGAGCACTGAAGGTAGGCTCCTTGTGCCACATAGTTCTTAAAAGCATTGTCTCGTTCCACATGAGTACGTATATATTCACTTTGCAGGCAGAAACGGTGATAATAAACCAGTAATTCTGTGCCAAATTTTATCTGATACGCTGCATGATCAATAGTAGCCATTGCAATATTTCGGTTATCAATCGTACTCACACCAGGAGATTTATAGATAAATATGTTTTTATCTTCTTCATTTAAGGATTCGTTAGGGGTGCGGTAATTGGCCGCAAAACCTATATGAATAAGCTTCTTGCTATCTAAAACCGGACGATATACTACCCTGCCATCCAAAGCATATCCATGTGACGCTTTTTTTAGGTTGTTGACTTCATTATCCATGAATGCCCCTCCTGACATATAATAACGTTTGTTTCGGCAACTATAAGTGATTCCCATTCGCCTGCCGTTTGTTAATGCAAGAACAGCTCCTGGAGATTGATTAAAGCGAATGTCGAAAGTGCTGCACATCATTTCTAAACTAAACGGTTCGTAGAATTGTCCGACTTGTATAGAGTGGTTCTTGTATGTGTACTTTGCAAAAGCATCTTTTATTGTCGCTTTATTGCCGGTATAGCCTATTTCAAGTTTCATATCCCAATTTTGATATGCGACTTTTGCACCTATCCGAAGATCACTGAATTCAACTCCATTACCAAAATTATTATCATTCTTGAGATAAACACCGCCATCCAGAAGCATGCGTCCTGTCACTTTACATTGTAGTTTATCCGGATTAGACTGTGCTGAAGATATCAAAGCGTAAGATATACCTAATAGATAAAATAAGGTGTGTTTTAAAT
>JAHHTM010000106.1 GCA_020024675.1 Muricomes sp. | reverse complement strand
AGATACAAAATGTAAAATTCTTTAAGCAATTTGTAATTGTAAAATTTAAAGGAATTGATAATATAAATGATATTGAAATGTACAAAGGAAAGAGCCTTCTGGTAACTAGAGAAGATGCAGTTGAACTCGAAGAAGATGAATATTTTATTGCAGATCTTATAGGAATGAAAGTTGTCACAGAAGAAGAAGAGCTCGGAACGCTTACGGATGTAATCGAGACGGGTGCAAATGAGGTTTATGTTGTAAAATCAGAAAAATATGGTGAGGTACTGATTCCGGCAATCTATGAATGTATTTTAGATGTAAATCTCGAAACACAGATTATGAAAGTACATCTGTTAGATGGACTTATTGATTAAAAATATAAAGGTGGAAGTTTATGAATTTTCATATATTAACATTATTTCCGGAAATGGTAATGGACGGACTGAATACAAGTATTACAGGACGTGCTGTTGCGAACGGACTTTTATCGATCGAAGCTTTAAATATAAGAGATTATGCATTTAATAAGCATCATAGTGTAGATGATTATCCTTATGGCGGAGGAGCTGGAATGCTTATGCAGGCAGAACCTGTCTATCAGGCTTATGAAGCAGTAGCAAAAAAAATTAATAAAAAGCCAAGAGTGGTTTATCTGTCGCCGCAGGGGCAGACGTTTACCCAGAAAATGGCAGAAGAGTTTGCAAAAGAAGATGAACTTGTGCTCTTATGTGGACATTATGAAGGCATAGATGAACGAGTATTGGAAGAAATCGTAACAGATTACATATCTATTGGTGATTATGTACTTACAGGTGGAGAATTACCCGCTATGGTACTGGTAGATGCAATCTCAAGACTAGTGCCGGGAGTACTTCACAATGATGTATCTGCAGAATTTGAATCTTTTCAAGATAATCTTCTGGAATATCCACAGTATTCAAGACCAGAAAATTGGCATGGAAAAAAAGTGCCAGAAGTACTTATGTCTGGTCATCATGCCAATATAGAAAAGTGGAGAAGAGAGCAGTCTGTTATAAGAACAAAGCAAAGACGACCGGATCTTTTGGAAAAATGTAAATTAACAGATGCGGAAAAGCAACTTATTGAGAAGATACAGAAAAATACTTGAAATACTGGGAAAAATATGTTAAACTACAGAAGTTGTGAAATGAAGAAGGGATGGTCCTCTGATGCAACAATGGCTCTACGGGAAATGATGACCCCGTATGACAGGCATTAAGAACGTCTAAATTATAAGGAGGTCACACAAATGAACGAAATCATCAGAAAAATTGAAGCAGAGCAGTTAAAAGAAAATGCACCTGAATTTAACGTTGGAGATACTGTTAAAGTATACGCAAAGATTAAAGAAGGTAACCGTGAAAGAATCCAGGTTTTTGAAGGAACAGTTTTAAAGAAACAGGGAGGAAGCACAAGAGCTACTTTCACAGTAAGAAAACAGTCTAATGGAGTAGGTGTTGAAAAAACTTGGCCATTACACTCACCAAACGTTGAGAATGTAGAAGTTGTTCGTAGAGGTAAAGTAAGAAGAGCGAAACTTAACTACTTAAGAGGACGTGTTGGTAAGAGAGCTAAGGTTAAAGAATTAGTAAAATAATGACTTTAAGGGGACAAGTACAGTATGTATATTGTCCCTTTTCCATTTGGGTATATAAGGGGTAATATATGAGCGAACAGAACCTTCATAAGAAGAGAACCTTGCGCTCTGTTAAAAAAGATAAAAAGTCTAAGAAAAAGAAACTTCGTTTTCAAACAAAAGCGTTAAGGGGAAAAAGAAAAAAGATAGAAAGAAGAATAAGAGAAATTCTGTGTTGGATACTGGAAATTATACTTGTGTGCATAGTGGCCTATCTGTTGGTAGGTGGATTTGGACAAAGAGTAAGTAACGCAGGAGATTCTATGAAACCGGTTCTTAGAAATGGTGATGTATTACTTGTAAACAGAGTAAAATATGCCATGTTTGAGCCGAAGCGGGGAGATATTATTGCTTTTAAACCTGGAGGTAATGCAAATAGTCATTATTCTGTTAAGCGTATTGTTGCTTTGCCAGGAGATACGATACAGATCAATCAGGGAAAAGTATATATTAATGGTAAAAATATTCAAAAAGATATTTATGTAAAAGATGTCAAAGATGGTGGAATCGCTTCAGAACCACTGAAAATTGGAAAAAATGAATATTTTGTGCTGGGAGATAATTCAACCAGTAGTGATGATAGCCGAAAAGCAGATATTGGAACAGTAGAGAAAAAAGATATTTATGGAAAAGTCTGGTTTATAGCAAGTCCTGGAAGTAGAGTGGGAATTGTTAAGAATTAGAAAAGTGTAGAGAGGTATAACATGAATTTTCAATGGTATCCAGGTCATATGACAAAAGCGAAGCGTATGATGCAGGAAAATATAAAATTGATCGATCTGGTAATTGAGCTTGTGGATGCAAGAATTCCTATGAGCAGTAGAAATCCAGAAATTGACGAGCTTGGAAAAAACAAAGCAAGGTTGATTCTTTTAAACAAATCAGATCTTGCAGAAGAAAAACTGACGGAGGCATGGGCTGAATATTTTAAAGGCATGGGCTATTCTGTTATGAAGGTGAATTCACGAAAAGGCGGAGGAGTGAAGTCTATTTACGGAATCATTCAGGAAGCATGCAAAGAAAAGATTGAAAGAGACAGAAAACGCGGAATTTTGAATCGTCCGGTACGTGCTATGGTAGTAGGTATACCGAATGTAGGAAAATCCACATTTATTAATGCACTTGCGGGCAAGGCGTGTACAAAGACAGGAAATAAACCAGGCGTTACGAAAGGGAAACAGTGGATTCGATTAAATAAAAATGTGGAACTTTTGGATACACCGGGAATTTTATGGCCTAAATTCGAAGATCAGATAGTCGGACTTCGTCTTGCACTTATAGGATCTATTAAAGATGAAATATTAAATGTAGAAGAGCTGGCTATGGAATTGTCAGGATTTTTGACTAAAAAATATCCTGGAGTCCTGGCATCTAAATATGCAATTGAAGAATCGAAAGATAAGTACGAGTGTCTTAAAAATATTGCGAAAAGCAGACATTGTCTTTTAAAGGGAAATGAGCTAGATACAGAAAAAGCAGCAAGACTTTTACTGGATGATTTTAGAAATGGAAGAATTGGAAAAATTACGCTTGAAGCTCCAGTAGATTACAAATAAAATATCAAAACAATACTTGAAAAATTGAAAGAAGGTAAAATAGTGGAGAAAAAAAACACATTTCGAGAAGTTCTCAGCTGGATTTTATATATTGTTCTGATTATTGTATTAACCTATTTTATCACTACATTTATAGGTCAGAGGACAAGAGTAGAAGGAAGATCCATGGAAAATACATTATTCGATGGAGATAATCTTATTGTTGATAAAATATCCTATCGATTTAAAAATCCAGAAAGATTCGATGTTATTATATTTCCATACAGATATGAAAAAAATGTATATTACATCAAGAGAATTATAGGAATGCCAGGTGAAACAGTACAAATAAAAGACGGATACGTCTATGTTGATGGGGAAAAGCTGGAAGAAAATTTTGGAAAAGAAAAAATGCTTGAGTCAGGAATTGCAGGAGATCCAATTCAATTAGGACAGGATGAGTATTTTGTTTTAGGAGACAATAGAAATCATAGTAAGGACAGTAGGAGTGAACAGGTCGGAGTGCTTAACAAAGAGGAACTCGTAGGAAAAGCATGGATTAGAATATGGCCGTTTCATTCCTTTGGAGTTGTAGAACATGGGAAATAGTATACAGGAGATAAAATGGGAGTTTGAGCAGGCAGACAGAAATGATCTGCCTGCTTTATATAAAAAGTATGATACAGATGAAAGAGCAGGGGTACAAAATCTGATCAAACGGTACAAAAAACAAGAAGAAAAACTTGCAAGTGAAAGAGTACGTCTTGAGGAAATGCGACAGTATGAAAGACAATACCAGGAGTATTCTTACATTTGCGGTATTGATGAAGCGGGAAGAGGACCACTGGCAGGTCCGGTTGTTGCAGGAGCAGTTATACTTCCAAAGGACTGTGAGATCCTATATCTGAATGATTCAAAAAAAGTAAGTGCAAAAAAACGAGAAGCGTTATATGATGAGATTATGGATAAAGCGCTTGCCGTAGGTGTAGGTATATCAAGTCCGGCGAGAATTGACGAGATTAACATTTTACAGGCAACATATGAGGCAATGCGATTTGCGATTCAAGATCTAAAAACAGCACCAGATATTTTGCTAAACGATGCTGTTACGATTCCGGGGGTTACAATTCGTCAAGTGCCGATCATTAAAGGAGACGCAAAGAGCGTTTCTATTGCAGCGGCAAGTATTATTGCAAAAGTAACAAGGGATCGTCTTATGGTAAAATATGATGAGATCATGCCAGAATATGGTTTCGCAGGAAACAAAGGTTACGGGTCGGCAGCTCATATTGAGGCTTTGAAGAAATATGGACCGACTCCGATACATAGAAATACTTTTATTAAAAATTTCATATAGATCAGTTGTATGCCGATTAAAAAGGGGTATCTAAGGTGTGCACGCAGTAAAAGAAACATATGACCATACAATATAGGCAAAATAAAAGAAAGACGGGAACAAAGTACGAGAAGTATGCGTCAGAGTACCTAAAAACAAGGGGATATAAAATCCTTGAATTGAATTATCGATGTCATGCAGGAGAAATCGATATAATAGCAGATTATGAAGGGTGTCTTGTGTTTTGTGAGGTGAAATATCGCTATAGAAAAAATACAGCGTTAGAGGCAGTGGATGAAAGAAAGCAGATAAAAATCAGCAGGACTGCACTTTATTATCTGACAGAAAAACACATCGTAAATAAGGAATGTCGTTTTGATGTAATTGGGATTGAAGACAAACGGATCAATCATATTGAAAATGCTTTTGAGGCAAGATTTTGATTTAAGAAAGGATATAGATATGGGATTAGGACTGAAGTATAAAAACCAGGAACATATTTTTACAGAAGTAGAAGGAGAAACACCATATCTGGAATTTTTGATGTTGTCAGACACAAAAATTGTCCGTCATGGTTTTTCAACTCGTTTAGGTGGGGTAAGTAAAGGATGCTGGTCTTCTTTGAATCTTAGCTTTACGCGGGGTGATGAAGAGAAATCTGTCAGAGAGAATTTTAACAGAATAGGGAAAGCTATCGGTGTAAAACCAGAAGACATGGTATTTGCACATCAGACACATACTACAAATGTACGAATTGTAACAGAAAAAGAACGAGGAATGGGAATTATGTGTCCTCGTAATTTTCATGATGTTGATGGATTAGTCACAAATGTAAAAGGCGTCTGCCTTGTTACATTTTTTGCGGATTGTGTTCCGTTATTTTTTGTGGATCCGGTAAAAGAAGTGATAGGACTTACACATTCAGGCTGGAGAGGAACAGTAGGGAAAATTGGAAAAGAAACTGTAAAGACTATGCAGAAAA
>JAHHTM010000105.1 GCA_020024675.1 Muricomes sp. | reverse complement strand
GCGGGAGAAATACAGCGAAACTTCCCATTTACAAGAATGCAGAAATGAAAGAGATGCTAAAGGAAATAAAGGAGGGAAATGAAGAGGTAAGAGAAAAGTTTATTATCGGTAATCTGAGGCTGGTTTTAAGTGTGATACAGAGATTCAGTCACAGAGCAGAAAGTCCGGACGATTTGTTTCAGGTGGGATGTATAGGGCTTATTAAAGCTATTGATAATTTTGATTTATCACAGGATGTAAGGTTTTCTACTTACGCAGTACCTATGATTATGGGAGAAGTGAGACGACACTTAAGAGACTATAACAGTATTCGTGTTTCAAGATCATTAAGAGATATTGCGTACAAAGCCCTGCAGGCAAAAGAAACCTTATCTAATGAGCTGGGAAGGGAACCTTCAATTACGGAAATTGCTGAAAAAATAGAAGTGGAAAGAGGCGATGTTGTTATGGCGCTCGACTCGATACAGGATCCGATTTCATTGTTTGAACCTGTTTTCCATGATGACGGGGATGCAATTTTTGTTATGGATCAGGTACAGGACGAAAAGAATACTGATGAAAAATGGACAACAGAGATTTCTATATCCGAAGCTTTGGACAGACTTACACCAAGGGAAAAAAGCATATTGGAAATGAGATTTTTTGAAGGTAAAACACAGATGGAGGTAGCGGATGAAATTTCTATCAGCCAGGCACAGGTATCAAGACTGGAAAAAAATGCCTTGAAATATATGCGTAAATATGTGTAACTCTTTACGAGATGACTTCCAAGTGGTATACTAAACACATTGTAATCACAAGGAGATAGAAATGTTAAAGAATAAAACAGTATTACTTGGAGTAAGTGGCGGAATTGCTTCATATAAAAGTGCAGATCTTACAAGTCGTCTTGTAAAAGCAGGCGCGGAAGTTCACGTTATTATGACGAAAAATGCATGCAACTTTATTAATCCTATAACTTTTGAAACCCTTTCGGGGAATAAATGCATTGTTGATACTTTTGACAGAAATTTTCAACACAATGTTGAACATGTGGCATTGGCAAAGAAAGCAGATTTATTTATGATTGCACCGGCAACGGCAAATGTTATTGCGAAAGTTGCGCATGGTCTTGCTGATGATATGCTTACAACGACTTTTCTTGCATCTACATGCCCAAAACTTGTTGCACCTGCAATGAATACGGCAATGTATGAAAATCCTATTACACAGGATAATATGAGAACACTTGAAAAATATGGTATTCAGGTAATTACGCCTGCAAGTGGATATCTTGCCTGTGGAGATACAGGCGCAGGGAAGATGCCTGAACCGGAAGTCCTCTTTAAATATATTGAAAAAGAAATCGCCTGCGAAAAAGATATGGTCGGAAAGAAAGTTCTGATTACTGCAGGAGCGACAAGAGAATCTATGGATCCTGTGCGTTTCATTACAAATCATTCAACCGGAAAGATGGGCTTTGCTATTGCAAAGGAATGCATGCGCAGGGGTGCTGATGTAACGGTGATAAAAGCTTCAACAACCAGTGAACCGCCGGAGTTCGTAAAAATTATTGAAGTTGCCGATGCTGCATCTATGTTTGATGCAGTAGTCAAAATTGCTGATGAACAGGATATTATCATTAAAACTGCGGCAGTATCTGATTATACGCCTGCAGTAGTAAGCAGTGAAAAGGTGAAAAAAAAGGATGGGGATTTATCCATTCAGATGAAGAGGACAAAAGATATCCTTAAATACGTTGGCGAACATAAAAAAGAAGGTCAGTTTGTATGCGGTTTCTCTATGGAAACGGAAAATATGCTGGAAAATTCAAAGAAGAAGTTAGAAAAGAAGAATGCAGATATGATTATTGCAAATAATCTTAAAGACAGCGGAGCAGGATTTGGAACGGATACAAATCTGATTACTATTATTACGAAAGATAATGTGGAACCTCTTGAACTTATGGGTAAGGATCAGGTTGCAAAAGAGATTATAGACAGGATAATTAATAAAAAGAACTAGTTGGAAATACTGTTTACTATAGTATTAAACAGTATTTTTTATGCATCAAAGGTTTTTGAAAATGTCTACAATATAATTTGACCTCCATATCGTAAGAAGTAATTTTAGATTATTTGTGCAACGCCTGATTATACTAGCTAAATATACCTTAGAAAATGTTAGAGAAGACTTTTATAATATGCGGATAATATCCTTCCGTCAGTAAACCGGTATAATATTGTTTTTTCCTCTGATGTACCAGCGTATGGATTTTAACATCTTCTTATTCCTATATCATATTGTCGTATCAGGAGGCATATCAAATATAAAGGGAAACTTTCTTTTTCGTATACTTAGGACATTATCATTTTTGAATCACAGAGGGCGGTCTTATAAAAGTAATGGTATTGACATAAAAAATTAACGTGTTATAATAAAAAACGCAAACGATTTGCAAATTTAGAAGCTTAAGGAGTTTTTATGGAACACGTATTAATCCATTCGTTTTTTGACAGCATCAAACTGTTGCCTTTCCTGTTTGTTACTTATCTGGTAATGGAGCTTTTACAGAGAGCAACAGGTGAAAATACACATAAGGTCATTCAGAATGCCGGAAAAGTAGGTCCTATCTGGGGAAGTCTCTGTGGAGCTTTTCCACAGTGTGGCTTTTCTGCAGCTGCATCATATTTCTATGTTGGAAGAGTGATTACGCTTGGTACTTTAATTTCCGTATATATGTCCACATCTGATGAAATGTTACCGATTCTGATTTCAGAAAAGGTAGCAGGAACTGTGATTTTAAAGATTTTACTGACTAAAGTCGTAATCGGTATGATCAGTGGTTTTGTTATTGAATTTTTCTTCGGATGGCTTGGAAAAAGAAATAAAATGCCTAAAGATTTTGTTGTGCACAACTCCACAAGTTGTAACTGCAAACATGGACATGGAATAATCAACGGAGCTTTTTTCCATTCAATACAGGTATGGTTCTTTGTTTTTCTTGTTTCTATCGGAATCGGATTTGCAATCCATTTTATTGGGGAAGATACTATTTCCTTGATTTTTTCCGATATTCCTGTTCTGGGAGAAGTAATTGCCGGACTTGTAGGACTTATTCCGAATTGCGGCTCATCTGTAGTCATTACGCAGTTGTATCTTGATGGAATTATTGGTGTGGGACCTATGATGAGTGGACTTCTTGTGAGTGCAGGAGTCGGACTTCTTGTACTGTTTAAAGAAAATCATCATTTTAAAGAAAATGTTCTGATTGCAGCAATACTGTATTTGGTAAGTATAGGCTGGGGAGTACTCTTCGATGTGTCAGGTATTACTTTTTAGGGAGTGAAATTTATGGGAACATCAGGTTATAAAACAGAAAACAGAAGAAGAATTCTGGAATATTTAATTGAGCATTCCAATACAACAGTAAGTGTAAAAGAAATATATGATCATTTGGAGAATAATGGTTGTTCAGTTAATCTGACAACCATTTACCGCTTTCTAAATAAGCTTGAGAGTGAGGAGCGGATTATTCCTTATCACTCAGAAAAGGGTGAAAAGACAACTTACCAGTATGTTGCAGATGAACATCACTGTGCAGAGCATTTGCATCTTAAATGTATAAAGTGCGGTAAAATTCTTCATCTGGATTGTCAGTTTATGTCAGATATTTCGAATCATATTGCAAAGCATCATGATTTTTCAATTCAATGTAAAAACTCAATTATCTATGGTGAATGTAAAGAATGCAGGGAGAAGGATGAATAAGCCTTCTCTTTTTTTTCGACAATATATTTAGTATGTATAATTTCAAGACATCTCGCATATTCTGCATTTTGAAATGGAAAAATAGTTGATATATAATTTTAGATATAAGAAAAGTATTAAACAGCAATTTGTTGGGAGGAGATATATATGTTTAAACATGAATTCGGTCGTAAAGCGTTTGCCGGAGCATTTGATATTGCTTATGGACAGATGGGTAGAAACCGTCAGAAAACAGTAAACCAGATGTTTAAAATGGCAAAAGAATATATTGAGAAGACTGATGTCGTTCTCGATTACAAAAAAGCAGAAGAAATGCTTCTTGATGAAAACAGTGCATTAACTAAATATATCAACAGAGTTGTAGATGAGCTGGATAAAAATGTACTTAAGACAACTTTTTTAAACTTCGGATATGAAGCAATGCTAAGTGGAACAAAGATTATGGAAGATGCCAGAGTAAGAGAACAGTGTAATGTCCCGTGGCTTATCCTAATGGATCCTACGAGCAACTGCAACTTAAAATGCAAAGGTTGCTGGGCATCAGAATACGGAAATCGCCTAAATCTTTCCTTTGATGAAATGAGCAATGTCATTGACCAGGGTAAAGAATTAGGAATATATTTCTATATGTATACCGGAGGAGAGCCTCTTGTAAGAAAAGATGATCTTATTCGTATATGTGAAAAACACAGAGATTGTATGTTTGTAGCATTTACTAACGGTACACTTGTAGATGAAGCATTCTGCAAAGAACTGAAACGCGTGGGTAATCTTGCCCTGGCAATCAGTCTTGAAGGTAGCGAGGGTGCAAATGATGACAGAAGAGGACAGGGTGTTTATAAAAAAGTAATGCATTCTATGGATTTACTTAAAGAAAATGGTTGTCTGTTTGGAACGTCTATCTGTTACACAAGAGAAAATATAGAAGATGTAACCAATGATGACTTTATTCAGATGGAGATTGACAAAGGGGTTAAATTCTCTATGTATTTCCACTATATGCCAGTAGGCAATGATGCTTCACCTGAGTTAATGCCGACAGTTGAGCAGAGAAAGATGATTTATCGCAGAATAAGAGAAATACGAAATATGACAACCGGAAAAGGATTATTCTGCTTTGATTTCCAGAATGATGGTGAATATGTTGGCGGATGTATTGCAGGTGGAAGAAACTATTTCCATATCAATGCAAATGGTGATGCAGAGCCTTGCGTATTTATCCACTATTCAAATACGAATATACGTGAAAATACACTGCTTGAGATACTGCATTCTCCGATCTTTATGGAATATCATAATGGCCAGCCGTTTAATGAAAACCATCTCAGACCTTGTCCTTTACTTGAAAATCCGGAAAAGCTGCAGGGAATGGTTGAACGCGCAGGCGCTAAATCTACAGATTTACAGTCAGCGGAAACGCCTGCACATCTTTGCGGAAAATGCGAAGCTTATGCGGAAAAATGGGCTGTAGCTGCTGAAGAGCTATGGAATAAAAAGAATAAATAACTGTATAGAAGCCTTAAAACCGATGAAAAGTAAAGATGTATTTTTCATCGGTTTTTATTTTGAAAAGTGCTTGCATTGGAATAAATGATAAAGTATAATAATTACATACAAAATATCTGCAGTTGTGTGTTATGCAATTTTTAATCACAAAAATTAAAAAAACATATTGACATATAATCTAAGATGTAATATAATAAATATTGTCGTCAGCGATAAGTTGAATGTTCCGAGGTAGCTCAATGGTGGAGCAACCGGCTGTTAACCGGTAGGCTGTGGGTT
>JAHHTM010000104.1 GCA_020024675.1 Muricomes sp. | reverse complement strand
ATACATTATAAGGTATATAAAAAAAGAAAACAAGGGAATATGATGCATTAAATTTATAAAAATACTTTAAACTTATTAAGATTTGGAGAATTCTCTGTAAAACAGAATAGATTGTGCTAAGATAGAGATATAGGTAAAATAATAGAATTATGAAAAAATTTATATAATATCATAAAGAGGATATATACTATGCAGAAAAAAAAGCGGCAAGAGTTTGTAGAAGAAAATAAAAATCGCAGGATTCCGACTACAAGATATAATCCGGATTATAAAAAAGGACTTACAGAACAGCAGGTTCAAGAGCACAGACTTCATGGATGGACGAACAAAGCGGTGGAATCACCTTCAAAGTCAGAAAAAGAAATTATACATGATAATGTGTTTACATATTTTAACTTGATTTTTTTTATACTAAGCATATTGCTTTGTATTGTTGGTTCTTTTCGAAATCTTACATTTTTGCCCGTAATCTTACTAAATACACTTATAGGTATCGTGCAGGAAATTAAAGCGAAAAAGACATTGGATAATTTGACGATGTTAAATGCGCCGAGAGTTGTTGTGGTTAGAAACTCAAAGAAAAAAACCATTGATGTAGAGGATCTTGTGTTAGATGATATTGTCGAATTTAAAGCTGGAAGTCAGGTATGTGCAGATGCTGTTGTCTGTTCGGGAGAAGCACAGGTTAATGAATCATTACTTACAGGAGAATCTGATGAGATTACAAAGCGAAAAGGAAGTCATCTCATGTCAGGAAGTTTTATTGTATCAGGAAAATGCTATGCAAGACTTGAGAGAGTAGGAGTGGATTCTTATATATCAAAGCTTACGTTAAAAGCCAAAGAAATGCAGACAAAAGAGCAGTCAGAAATGATTCGATCTCTTGATAAGCTGGTAAAAGGAGTTGGAATTGCAATTATTCCGATTGGTATTGTATTATTTATTCAGGCGTTTTTCTACCAGCAGGAAGGCTTTAGATCTAGTGTGATTTCCATGGTTGCGGCGATTATCGGTATGATACCTGAAGGTTTGTACCTATTAGCCAGCGTGGCACTTGCAGTAAGTGCCATGCGTCTTGCAAAGAAAAAAGTGCTTCTTCATGATATGAAATGTATTGAGACACTTGCAAGAGTAGATGTGCTTTGTGTAGATAAAACGGGTACGATTACAGAAAATACGATGAAGGTTCATAAAATTATCCCAACAGAAAAATATGACGATGAAAAAATGCCGCCAATTAATCTTATGATGGGAGATTTTGCAGCGGCTATGGAATCAGATAATATAACAATGGCAGCAATAAAAGAGTACTTTACAACGTCAACTGGAAAAGAAGTGATAAGCAAGACAGGATTTTCTTCTGCTACGAAATACAGTAGTGTGACATATGAAGATGAAGTCTATGTATTAGGTGCTCCAGAATTTGTACTAAAAGAAGATTACGAAATATATGAAGAAAAAATTACGGAATACGCATCAAAGGGAGCACGTGTGCTTGTTTTTGGTACATATGAGGGTGAGATTGATGGAAAAGCATTGGAGAAACCAATCACACCACTGGGGTATATTCTTATGGCTAATTCAATAAGAAAAGAGGCGCCAGAAACATTTGAATATTTTGCAGAACAAGGTGTGGAAGTTAAAGTTATTTCCGGAGACAATCCGCTTACTGTTTCGGAAGTTGCAAAGAAGGCGGGGATTAAAGATGCGGACCAATACGTAGATGCATCTACACTTAAGACAGAGGAAGAAATGAGAGAAGCCGTTCTTAGTCATACTGTGTTTGGACGTGTTACCCCAAATCAAAAAAGAAAATTTGTTCATATCCTTAAACAAGAAGGAAGAACAGTTGCTATGACTGGGGATGGAGTAAATGATGTACTTGCTTTGAAAGATGCGGATTGTAGTATTGCAATGGCATCAGGAAGTGATGCTGCAGCACAGGCTTCACAGCTTGTACTTCTTGATTCCGATTTTTCATGTATGCCTGCAGTTGTATTGGAAGGACGAAGGGTTGTAAACAATATACAACGTTCAGCAAGTTTGTTTCTTGTGAAAAATATATTTTCGTTTTTGTTGTCCTTGTTTGCAGTTGTGTTCATGATTACATATCCATTGGAACCATCACAGATTTCCTTAATTAGTACATTTACTATCGGTGTTCCGGCATTTTTCCTTGCTTTGGAACCAAATAAAAATATTATCAAAGGGCATTTCCTTACTAATGTATTTTTGAAAGCGCTGCCAGCTGCATTGACAGACGTCCTGGCGGTTGGGGCACTTGTTGTATTTGGGCGTACATTTGAAGTGAATTCTACTGATATTTCTACAGCAGCCACAATGCTTCTTGCAATTGTTGGATTTATGATTCTGTATAAAATTAGTGCTCCAATGAATAATATGAGAAGAATTGTACTGTGTGGAAGTATTGCAGGATTATTATTCTGTAGTATATTTATGAATGATCTTTTTGGAATTACAAGTATGTCTCCAAAATGTATCATGCTGTTTGTAGTATTTTCCATTGCAACAGAGCCAGTTTTTCGATATTTAACAGCAGTTTTGAAAAAAATACGTTTTTACTATAGAAAATTGCGTGGATATGAAGAGGAGGACTAAACAAAAAAGTTGTGAGAAGTATATTTCTCACAACTTTTTATTGAACAGCATAATTTAAAAGACGTTTTAAGCTGTTTTGAAAATGTTTGTTTGCAGAACGAAGTTTTAATTTTTCGGTCGTGCTTTTATTAGATTCTACGAAAATTTCATATTTTGCAAATAGGGAATGATAGTCAGCAGATTGATTCTGACTCCAGCGGATAAATACCCAGTTCATAGCATCTTGATTCCAGTAGTTCATAGGGATGCTTGCTAATTTCAGTGTGGTGATATGCTGGATGGCACTAAGAGAAAGCTGATTTAATTCTTCCGCAGTTTCTCTGTCAACTTTAGGTGTAGTTCCCATTTTTTTGAAAATTCTGGCGGGAAGAACATTTGCTTTCGCACTTTGTTCAAAAAGGTAATCGCTTTTAGAAACAATCTCTTGTAATTTACATGCGGCATTCCAGTATGTTATAAAGGTTGCTTTATTTTCTTCTTTTGGATCATCGCCTACAGTATAAGTTCGGAAAATACGATGTTTTCTTCCGCCGAATATTTTGATATCGTATTTTCGTCGTGATTCAGGATTTGATAAGGTACGATATGCTTCAAGGATTTCCTGCATAAATGCAGTTGTATCTATATTGTTTTTTATATTGGCATCAGGATGATAAACTTTTGCCAGAGTATTTTTTGCATTTGTGATTTCTTCAAACGTGGCATCACTGGATACACCGAGAATATCATAATATGTACGGTTTCCCATGTCATCCTCCTTATTTAATTATTTTCCATGATATATATTACGATATTGGAAAGTAAAAATCAAGACTTTGGCAAAATGAGTGGAATTAAAAAAATTTTAAATAATTTGTGAAATTATTGTCATCAGAAAAAAAGTCTGCTATTATGTTATGCGGAGTTCGTTTAAACCAGACATAATTTTAAAAAGGAGATAATGAGAAATGACAGCACAGATTTTAGCAGTTATAATTTTTTTAGCTATGTTCATTCTGGTTATTACCGAAGTGTGGGAGAGACATGTAGTCACACTTGGGTGCGGTTTGTTAACTTTGGTGTTTGTACTAGGTTTCGCAATGCATGACATGGGAGCGATAGTAGAGACTCTGAATCTACATAGTATTTTTCAGGCGGATTTCTGGATTGTATCAGAAGCAGCTGGTGAAGCAACCAGTGGGATTAACTGGGAGACAATCATATTTATTGCAGGTATGATGATTATGGTTGAAGGAATGGCACACGTAGGATTTTTCAGATGGCTTTGTATGAAGATTGCAAAAATGGTTAAATACCAGGTTATTCCAATCTTTATTACATTTATGTTATTGTCATTCTTCCTTGCAATGTTCATTGACAGTATCACAGTTATTTTGTTCCTTGCGGCAGTTACAATTGAACTTGCCCAACTATTGAAATTTAATCCGGTTCCAATGATTTTGGCGGAAGTATTTTGCGCAAATTTAGGTGGATCGGCTACAATGTGCGGTGACCCACCGAACATCATTATTGGTACATCTTTTGGATATTCATTTGCGGATTTTGTTAAAAATACAGGTCTTATTGCTGTAATTTCATTAGTAGTGATCGTATTCTATTTTTATTTTATTTTCCGTAAGGAATTAAAAGCAGATGTGGCTTCTGGAAATACAAATCAGGTGTATCCTGATCCATCAGAAGCAATTACAAGTAAAAGTGGATTTGCAATTAATACAGTTATTTTCTTGTGTGCAGTAATTTTGCTTGTAACACATGCACAGACAGGACTCACAGTTGCATTCATAGGAGTAGCCGTTGGTGCAGCATCTTTGATTGCATCAGGAAAACATGCGAAAGAATTAATCAAGAAGATTGATTATAAGACATTGTTGTTCTTTATTGGACTGTTTGTTGTTGTAGGCGGTCTTGAGCAGACAGGAATCTTAAAGGTTTTGGCAGACTGGATTGGAAAGATCAGTGGTGGAGATATAAAACTTATGATTGCAATTATTATCATTGTATCAGCTGTAGCCAGTGCATTTATTGACAATATACCATTTGCAGCTACAATGATTCCAGTAATCAGTAACCTTTCTGCTACATTAGGTGTTGATCTTTCTTTGCTTTCATGGACACTTGCTATGGGAACAGATATCGGTGGAAGTGCAACACCAATTGGAGCATCTGCCAATGTAGTTGGTATTGCTACAGCAGCCAAGGAAGGACATATCATTAAATGGGGAAAATATTGTAAGGCTATGTTCCCTGCAACAGCGATTGTCATCGCAATTTCTATTGTTGTGATTTATGCAAGATATTTATAAAAATAAAGGAGGAAGGATATTATGAGTCAGGTAATCATTTCAATTGGCCGCGAATTTGGTAGCGCTGGCCATGAAATCGCTCAAAAACTGTCTGAGCATTATAATATGCAGCTGTATGATCGCAATCTTTTAAAAGAGATTGCTGCTGAAAAAAATGTTGGCAGTGATGCACTTGAAGAATTTGATGAAAAAATGAAAATAAAACTTTTTCATCGAACAGTCAAGGGCATGAGTAGTTCTCCACAGGAAAATGTGGCAAATCTTCAGTTTGAATTTTTGAAGGATAGGGCAGCATCAGGAGAATCATTTATCGTTGTTGGTAGATGTTCAGAGACAATCCTTAAAGATTATCCATCTCTTATCTCAATTTTTATCACAGGAGATATGGGGCATAAGGTTGCCAGAATTACAAAACTTTATGATATGTCAGCGAAAGAAGCAGAGAAATTTATTGAAGAACAGAATTTAAAAAGAAAATACTACCATAATAGTCATTGTAAGACTAAATGGGGAGATTCCAGAAACTACGATTTAACTTTAAATAGTAGCAAGCTTGGAGTAGAAGGAAGTATTAAATTGCTCATTGACTACATTGATGCAAGAATTGCTGAGTAAATAACTGAGCAA
>JAHHTM010000103.1 GCA_020024675.1 Muricomes sp. | reverse complement strand
ACTTTACCATTTACAGGTGCTCCAATCATAATAGCATCATCCACTTTTTTCTTAAAAAAATTAAACATTTTATATGTACCCCTTTCTCCTAGTTGCATAAAAAAAACCAAATTCTACAACACCTGCCTGAGATTTGTAAAACTTGGTTTTGCCTACTGAATAATAACAATTCCCGACACTCTAAATATGTCTTAAATTATTCTAATAATACTATTTATAGCCATTTTTGTCAATGATTATTAAAATTTACAGATATTTTTATTAAAAACATATAATATAAACATAAATTTTTTATAACCTCTGCTTCTATATTCTATTATTTCTAACGAATCTTATTACAGATTTTCCTCAAAAAATGCTTTGATACCTTCAAATGCTGTATCCTCATCTTCCCCTTCAACTGTAACTGTAACTGTCTCTCCTCGTTTTACTGCAAGTGACATAACAGCCATAAGTCTTGATGCATCTGCTTTCTTTTCACCTTTTTCAATCATCACCTTACTGGCAAATCCTTTTGCAACCTTTACAAGCATTCCTGCTGGTCTTGCATGAATACCAAGTTCATCTTTTACTTCATACTGAAATGTTTTCATTATATTTTCCTCCTGTAATTTATACTACTATTTTATATATTTTCTTACTCTGTACCAAGCACTTTGTCTCGTACTGGAAGTACCATTGCCGGTGACACTGACAATTCATCAATGCCCATTTTAATAAATGTTTCTGTTAATGTAGTATCCGCACCTAATTCTCCACAAATTCCAGCCCATATACCATTTCTATGAGCACTGTCAATAACCATTTGGATCATACGAAGCACTGCCGGATGATGCGAATCATAAAACATATCAAGTTTTGCATTCTGCCTATCTATAGCAAGCGTATACTGTGTAAGATCGTTCGTGCCAATGCTAAAGAAATCTACTTCTTTTGCAAGCTCATCCGCCATCATGACTGCTGCCGGAGTTTCAATCATAATACCAAATTCCACTTCTCCATATGGAAGGCCTTCTTTTTTTAATTCTGTCTTAACAATTTCTGCAAGCTCTTTTGCTTTTTGTACTTCCCAAAGCGATATAATCATAGGTATCATAATTGCAATATTGCCATATGCACTTGCTCGATACAAAGCACGAAGCTGTGTTTTAAAAACATCTGGACGATCGAGACAGATTCTAACTGCTCTGTAACCTAATGCCGGATTTTCTTCTTTGCCAAGATCAAAATAATCAATTTGTTTATCTGCACCAATATCAAGTGTACGTATGATCACTTTCTTTCCTGCCATCATCTCCGCCACTGTCTTGTACGCTGCGAACTGCTCATCTTCTGTTGGATAGGTATCACTTTGAAGATATAAAAATTCGCTTCTAAAAAGACCTATGCCCGCAGCATCATTCTGAAGTACTGATCCGACATCTTTTACACCACCAATGTTGGCATAAAGTTTAATTTCTTTTCCACTCTTAGTAACTGTTTTCTTTCCTTTCAGACGGAGAAGCAATTCTTTTCGTTCTTTTTCTTCTTTCAGAAGTTTTTCATAGGAAGCAATTGTTTCATCATCTGGATCAAGAATAATTTTTCCTGAATTTCCATCTACTACAGCTAATCTTCCATCCACATCATAATCTAATTTTGTACACACAAGTGCTGGAATATTCATAGTTCTTGCCAGAATTGCTGTGTGTGAATTTGTAGATCCCTGACGTGTCACAAATGCAAGCACTTTACTTCTATCAAGCTGGATCGTCTCACTTGGTGCTAAATCATCTGCCACAATAATAAATGCCTCTTCTTCACTCTCTGTAAGACTCTTGGATTCGTCAACTCCCGAAAGCACTCGTATTACACGTTCTGAAATATCCTTGACATCCGCAGCTCTTTCTTTCATATAATCATCATCCATTTCCGAAAAAATAGATGCGAAATTATCTCCTGTAGTAGCAACTGCAAACTCAGCATTTACCATCTGCGTTTCAATCATATTTTTTACAGAATCGAGATAATCGTCATCTTCAAGCATCATCTGATGAACTTCAAAAATTGCAGCATTCGCCTCTCCAACTTCCTTTACAGCTTTGTCGTAAAGTTTACCAAGCTGCTCGATTGCAATTTCTCTTGCCTGTTCAAATCTAGTATATTCTGCCTGTACATCTGTAATTTTGGTTCTTCTTACAACATTTTTTTCTTTTGAGAATTCTTTGACCTTACCAATCACAATTCCCCCAAATGCTGCCTTTCCTTTTACTGTAATCATAGCCAACACCTTTCCTTTTGCTTATTGCAAATGTGACTTCAAAGGCATGGAGCATCTACATCTCCATGCCTATAATTTTAATATTCACATCTGCAACATCAAATCCCGTCATATTTTCCACTGCAGTTTTCACCTTTTCCTGTACCTTGCCACATACATCCATGATATTAAAATTGTATTTAAGGTTTAATGCAATAGATATTGTTGCGACCCCTTCAAGCACGTCCACTTTTACAGCTCTAGAAAGATTCTTCATGCTGAATCTTGCTCCCAAATCACCTGTAGCATTTCCTGCCAGAGAAGCAACTCCTTCTACTTCTGTAGCTGCGAAAGAAGCAATAGATGAAACAACATCATCTGCGATTTTTACTTCTCCCAGACTGGAATCATTTTGAATCATATAAGTATTTCTTTCGTCCTTTGCCATTTTAAAAACCTCCTGTCGGTTTCAAATTCTTTTTGTTTTATATTTTGTTTCATTATAGCAAATATCTGATGCTTTGCAAAGTACTTTATTATGATCGTCCAAATTCTGATAATTTTAAACCTTCATTACGTTCCATTGTCATGCGTATACTCCATTCATGAGCAAACAAAAGCAACGGACGTCCTTTTAGATCTTTGATCTTCTTCATATCTGAAGTTCCAGTGATCTTATCTAGATCAGTCTTTGTATCTTCTATCCATCTGATATACTCATACGGAAGATTTTCAAGTATGATCTCCACGTTATACTCATTTTTTAAGCGATACTTAAGAACATCAAACTGAAGTACTCCGACAACCCCTACGATAATTTCTTCCATACCTGTATTATATTCCTGGAATATCTGTATCGCACCCTCTTGCGCAATCTGATTGATTCCTTTTACAAACTGCTTACGCTTCATGGTATCCACTTGTCGTACTCGTGCAAAATGTTCCGGTGCAAATGTTGGTATACCTTCATATGCAATCTTATCTTTCGATGTTGTGATCGTATCTCCGATTGAAAAGATTCCCGGATCAAAAATTCCTATAATATCTCCACCATATGCTTTCTCAACAATCTTTCTTTCACTCGCCATCATCTGCTGTGGTTGTGATAGTCTTACATCTTTTCCTCCCTGCACATGGTATGCAGACATTCCGGCATCGAACTGTCCTGAACAAATTCGCATAAATGCAATTCTGTCTCTGTGGGCTTTATTCATATTAGCCTGGATTTTAAATACAAATGCTGAGAAATCTTTCTCTACCATTGGGTCGATCATTCCATGATCTGATTTTCTTGGCAGTGGAGAACTCGTCATTGATAAGAAATGACGCAAAAATGTCTCCACTCCAAAGTTTGTAAGTGCTGATCCAAAAAATACCGGTGACAACTCTCCTTTGTCTACCAGATTCTGGTCAAATTCAGCTGCCGCTCCATCTAAGAGCTCAATTTCTTCTTCCAGTGTAACTTTTGCTTCTGTCCCAAGAATCCACTCTAATTCCGGATCATTCGCATCAATGACGCGTACTTCTCCTGTTGTTGTACCCTTTTTCGTGTCTGAAAATAGCTCAACTACATTTTTGTTTCTATCATAAACACCTTTAAATTCTTTTCCAGATCCAATTGGCCAGTTTACCGGACATGTTGCGATGCCGAGTTCTTTTTCAATATCATCAAGCAATTCAAATGTATCTTTTGCTTCACGATCCATTTTGTTGATAAATGTAAAAATAGGGATATGTCTCATAACACAGACTTTAAAAAGTTTTCTAGTCTGTGCCTCTACACCTTTCGATGCATCAATGACCATAACTGCTGAATCTGCCGCCATCAATGTTCGATACGTATCTTCCGAGAAATCCTGATGTCCCGGAGTGTCCAAAATATTGATGCAATATCCATCATAATTAAATTGTAATACAGAAGAAGTAACTGAAATACCTCTTTCTTTTTCTATTTCCATCCAATCTGATACTGCATGCTTTGAAGTAGCTTTTCCTTTAACAGAACCAGCCTGGTTGATAGCTCCACCATAAAGCAGGAATTTTTCTGTAAGTGTTGTCTTACCTGCATCAGGATGGGATATAATTGCAAATGTTCTTCTTTTTTTAATTTCATTCGTTATTGCTGACATAGTATTCTCCTTTATCATATACGCCAGAGCGCACCCTGATTAGTGTATCACATTAAGAAGTATGCCGCAATGTTTGGTTATTATTTCTCTACATTTTTTTCAGTTACCGGAGTAATCACTATTTTTTCCGGTGAAATATCTGTTTTTCTAATAACGATATCCTCAATCTGTGCTCTATTTGCTTCAGAAAGTTCACGACTGTTCACAACAATATCTGCGGAATCTTCTGTAAGATTTACAACAGAATCTGAAAAACCTTTTGATGCCATCATTGTTTCTATAGCCATTTCTTTTTCTGCAACATCTGTCATTTTAACCATCTGTTGTATTGCACTTTGTTTTTCTTCTTCTGAAATGTTTGTATTGTCAATTAATTCTTGAAGTGTTTCCCTATTCTGTGCACGGACTTGTTCCCGTGCCACCTTTGCCTGTGCAACAGTAGCTTCCATCGTGCTATTTGTAAGTACTGCTTCTCCCGGAACTCCTTCTACCTCTGAGTCATTACTTGCAATTTCTTCATTTTCTTCTACTTCGATGTCTTCCTCTGAGATATCAAGAAGTTCTTTGTTTGCCAGTTCCGCATTTGCTTCTGTGGAATGTTTATCCGGACCTCCAAAAAGTTTTCCCGAATAGTTAAGATACCCTGCAACTGCAATCATAAGTGTTAACAAAGTAATAATGATCTGATTTTTCTTAAACATATGTTTCATATTAGATTCCTCCTTACTTGTCAGACCTTTTCATTATTTTTATCTTATGCACTTCCAAACCAAATAATGCCTGTACTGCTTCTGTAATATTTTGTACTACTACAGGTTTTCCACCCCCATCCGCCACCACAAGCACTCCTGCAATTTCCGGAAACATTTCTTTACTTATATATGGTCTTTTGGAACCATCTGTTTCTTGCGTATAGATACTTTCTTTATCCTGTTGTTCATCTTTCACCTCCCTTATTCCTCCTGTAGAATCTTTTTCTTGTGAACTTTTTTTATTACTGTTGCGATCCTTTTCGACAATTTTCTGACCTGTAGCTTTTAACGTTATAAGAACTTCCACTCTCCCAACACCATCTACACATTCTAACGTTTTTTTGAGTTTCTTTTCCAGATTCCGTGTGTAATCTTCCTCCTTGTTTTTTTCCTGATTCCAGCCAGTTTCTTTTTGCACCGCATAATTTTCTAT
>JAHHTM010000102.1 GCA_020024675.1 Muricomes sp. | reverse complement strand
GAAAGATTATTTTCTCTGGCAAAACAAGTGATTGTACCATTGCGTATTTTTGAAGGCAATCTTTTAGAAGAAAAGATATACCAAGAATTGCAAACAAGTTTAAAAAAAGAGCAGCCTAAGATCAGGATGCTCGTAAATGCCGCAGGATTTGGTAAAACAGGGACTTTTTCAGATATAGCAGAAGAGAATTTAGAGCTACAGCCAGAAATGGTAGATCTCAATTGTCGTGCGCTTACAAAAGTCACGTCTATTTGTCTTCCATATATTGGTAAAGGAGGAAGAATTATTAATTTTGCATCTGCTGCAGCGTTTTGTCCGCAACCTTCTTTTGCTGTATATGCTGCCACAAAATCATATGTATGCAGTTTCTCAAAAGCACTTGGGGTAGAGCTTTCTAACAGGCAGGTTTATGTTACTGCAGTTTGTCCAGGTCCTGTAGATACAGAATTTTTTGATGTAAGTGGTACTATTAGTAATCCGTTAAAAAAATTGTGTATGGCGGATCCGGCTTTGGTAGTCCATAAAGCTTTAAAAGACAGCAAACATAAAAAAGACGTATCAGTTTACGGGGTTTCCATGAATCTTTCACGACTGGTCGCCAAGATACTTCCGCATAAGTGGATCATTCGGTTTTTTGTAAATTAAAATGCACATCATGAGGAGAACATAAGATGAAAAGAGTCATAAAAGGAAATCCAGGATATCTGGATTATAAGAAAAAAGTGGAAATCATACGTACAATCATATATTTTATGCTTGTTGCAGCTATATTCTTTTTAGGCTACAGTCAGACTCATACCAGGAAAAATTTAATGACAATAGTAGCAGTTGTTGGCTGTCTGCCTGCCTGTAAAGCACTTGTTGGCGTAATATCACGTTTCCCATATAAATCAATTACCCAAAAGCATGCAGAAGAAATTTTGGAAAAATCAAAACATCTTACTTCTATTTACGATATGATTATTACAAGTCGTGATAAAATCATGCCTGTGGATGCAATCGTTATATCAGGAAATATGATTTATGGATATACACGAAATGAAAAAGTTGATTTAAAATATACCGCGACACATATACGTGGAATTTTAGATCAAAATGGTTTTTCAAATCTGTCTGTTAAAATTCTGAATAGTTACACATCTTTTCTCGCAAGAGTAGAAGGAATGGATTCGATTGCAGAAGTAGAACAAAATAATACAAAAGAAAAGGAAGCAAATATAGCAGGTATTATATTAAATATCTCTATGTAGAAAGGATAACTGAATGCAACAAATTAATGTCAGTGGTAATGAAGCCGGACAACGACTAGATAAGCTGCTTGGCAAATATTTAAGCGAAGCCCCAAAAAGTTTTGTATATAAAATGCTTCGTAAAAAAAATATTACCTTGAATGGAAAAAAAGCATCTGGAAACGAAAAATTAAATGTAGGTGATGTGATCAAGCTTTTTCTTGCAGATGATACGATCGATAAATTTTCAAAAAAGACGACATTTTCTTGCACAAATGTTACATTGGATATTATTTATGAGGACAAAGATATTCTTCTGATCAATAAGCCTGTGGGAATGCTTTCTCAAAAAGCTTCCAATAAAGACGTATCAGTAGTTGAACATTTGATTTCCTATCTGATCTCTTCTAAACAGATTACCGAAGAAGAGATGGCTACATTTAAACCATCTGTGTGTAATCGACTTGATCGAAACACCAGTGGACTTATTGCTGCGGGAAAGACACTTGTTGGACTTCAAGAGTTAAGTAGAATGTTTAAAGACCGTTCACTTTCAAAATATTATCTTACAATTGTTTGTGGTAAAATTGATAAGCCGTCACGGATTAAAGGATATTTGCAGAAAAATGAAAGAACGAACAAAGTTGTTGTCTCAGCTATTTCAAATGAAGATGCTTCGCCTATTGAAACTGAGTATCGACCATTGAAAATTGGAACAGATTGCACACTGTTAGAAGTTCATCTTATAACAGGTAAAACACATCAGATTCGTGCACATTTATCCTCTATTGGACACCCGATACTTGGCGATTTTAAATATGGAAATGAAAAAATTAATTCTATATTAAAACAAAAATATGGACTAAAACATCAATTGCTCCATGCTTACAAAGTTGTTTTTCCTGAACTTACAGGTGAACTTTTGGCTTTATCAAAAAAAGAGTTTGAAGCACCACTTCCAAAATACTTCAGAAACATTGCAAAAGACAAAGGGGTGTTATAAATGGCAACCTGGAATTCAAGAGGTCTACGAGGTTCTACGCTTGAAGATTTGATTAACAGGACGAATGAACGGTATGAGGAGATGGGACTTGCTTTGATACAGAAAATCCCTACTCCAATTACTCCAATTAAAATTGATAAAGAAAATAGACATATTACACTTGCTTATTTTGAAAAAGTAAGTACAGTAGATTATATAGGTGCAGTGCAGGGAATCCCTGTTTGTTTTGATGCAAAAGAGTGTAAAAGTGATACATTTCCTCTACAGAATATTCATGAACATCAGGTGTTGTTTATGGAAAAATTTGAGAAACAAGAAGGCATTTCTTTTTTGGTTATCCATTATACTGAAAAAAATGTGCTGTATTATATGCGCTTTAATGAGATAAAAAAATTCTGGGACAGAGCTATGTCAGGAGGACGAAAAAGTTTTCGTTTTGAAGAGCTTGATCCAGAATACTTTATGACACTGAAAAATAATTGTTTTGTCCCATATCTTGATTTTATTCAAAAAGATTTAGATATGAGAGAATAATTTAAATATACAAGAAATCATTGTTATGATGATTCACTATAGGAGGAGGACATATGGAACAAAAATTACATATACCAGAAGGCGTCAGAGATATTTATCCGACAGAATGTAAAAAAAAGATTGTACTTCAAGAATCACTTCTCGAAGTAATCCGTCGCTATGGTTACCAGGATATAGAAACACCAGACTTTGAATATCTAGATGTTTTCCGAAAAGAAGCAAGGAAGGGTTCTTCTAGAGAATTATATAAATTTTTTGATAGAAACGGAGATTGTCTTGTTTTACGTCCCGACATTACTCCATCTGTTGCAAGAGCAACAGCAATGTTATCTTCTTTGGAAGAGTTTCCAGTAAGATTATGTTATTCTGGAAATACTTATTCAAATACTTATAAATACCATGAACATTTAAAAGAAAACACTCAGGTTGGAACAGAACTTATTGGAATAGATTCAGAAGAAGCGGATGCTGAACTTCTTGCTATGTCAGTTGATTTGCTTAAAAAAACAGAATTAATTGATTTCAGTATTACAGTTGGACATGCAGACTTTATAAACAGTCTTCTAAAAGCCTCTAAGCTTCGAGGAGAAATTCGTGAAGAAATAGAAGTTCTTCTTCGTGGAAGAAATTATTTTGGTTTAGATGAGATCCTTAGCACAATTGATATTGATCCATCTGTAAAACGTGTTTTTC
Organism: Muricomes sp.; assembly: GCA_020024675.1. Classification (GTDB taxonomy): domain Bacteria; phylum Bacillota; class Clostridia; order Lachnospirales; family Lachnospiraceae; genus JAHHTM01. The sequence goes on along the minus strand of JAHHTM010000102.1, from coordinate 2,112 downwards.
ACAAATTACCGGAGCTTTCTGGAAACATTGACATATTAAACGAAGCAGAAAAATATGCGATAGACGATAGAGCCAGAAAAGCAATTTCTCGTCTTCAAAAAGTATATGAAGTATTGTCTGTTTATGGATTTGAAAAATATATTACATTTGATCTTGGAATTTATGGAGAACATCCGTATTATTCAGGAATTGTTTTTCATGCCCATACATTTAAAACCAAAAATGCAATCATACGAGGAGGACGTTATGATCATTTGCTTGGTAAATTTGGAAAAGCGGCACCTGCAGCCGGCTTTTCAGTTATGATTGATGATCTTTTGAATGCGCTTGACAAACAGCAGATTCCAATAGAAACGCCATCTACAAATATTATTGTATACAGCAAAGAACTGTTAAAGACGGCATTGTACTTTGCAACGAAGTTACGTTCCAAAGGAAAACATATAGAGATGTTCAAAATTTCAGGATCATATACAAAAGAAGATTATATTGCATACGGAAAACGAACACATGCAATGAGTCTGCTTTATATGAATGATGAAAATATAGTCAGTCTTACCGATCTTAAAACAGAGAAAGAAAGTCTGATTGATATTTCAGATAAAATAAGTCTTATATAAGATACATAAAGGAGAACGCAATGAGTTATAAAAGACTTACACCATGTATTTTTATAGAAAATGGAAAAGCAATTCGATGGTTTGATGATAAAGAAGTAATTGCAGAAGATGTTGTTGCACTTGCAAAACACTACTGCAACATGGGTGCAGATGAATTAATCATTTTTGATCTTTCAGATTCAGACGAGGAACATGCTGAAGCTATTAGCTTGATGAAAAAAGTGACACACAGCATCAGTATTCCTATGATAGCTGGTGGAAATATCAAGACTCAAGATGATGTCAAAAAAATTTTGTATGCGGGTGCAAAACGTGCCATATTGAATTTTTCTAAAGCAGTATCTTTTGAATTGATAGAGGAAGTTTCCAAAAAATTTGGCAAAGAACGTATCGCAGTATCTTTGAATGATTTTGATACATTATTTAAGCAACAACATTTAATTGAAGAATATAGTTATGAAATAGTATTTATGCATCGTCTTGACTTGAATTCTGTAGTAAACGTTACAGAAATTCCATGTGTTGTCCTTACAGATACTATGGAGCAGCATGAAATTTTAAAAATTCTAAAAAGTGATGGTGTAAAAGGAGTTTCTGGATTGTATATCAGTCAGTTAGATATGGATTTTAATGCTTTCAAAACTATCTGTGATGAAAACAATATTCAAATGACTTCTTTTGAAAGTCAGATGGAATTTTCAGAATTCAAATTGAATAAAGAGGGACTTTTGCCTGTAATTGCCCAGGATTATAGAACCAATGAAGTTCTTATGCTTGGATATATGAACAAAGAAGCTTTTGAGCACACTGTGAAAACTGGTAGAATGACTTATTATAGTCGAAGCCAGAAAAAACAAAGATTAAAAGGAATTTCTTCCGGACATTTCCAATATGTTAAATCACTCACAATAGATTGTGATAAAGACACACTTCTTGCTAAAGTTGATCAGATTGGGCCGGCATGCCACACAGGAAATCATAGCTGTTTCTATCAGCCTATTGTTGGAGCAGATGTAGATACAAAAAATTCCCTTCAGGTTTTAGAATCTATGTATAAGTCAATTGCTGAACAAAAGAAAAATCCACAAAAAGATTCCGATACGACTTCACTTTTCGATAAGGGACTAGATAAGATTCTTAAAAAAATAGGGAAAAAGACTGCAGAAGTAATTATAGCAGCCAAAAATCCAAATCCAGATGAAATCAAAAGTGAATTATCAGATTTCCTCTATCATGCAATTGTTCTTATGGTGGAAAAAGGAATTACATGGGATGATATTATAGACGAATTTGAGAATAGATAAAGTGCGTTAAGCAAAAAAAGAAGAAAGCGGGGAAAGGAACTACTACCTTCAGGACGAACTTGGAAGCCCGCTTCGGATTGAGGACAGTGCTGGAAATCTCCGGGAGAGTTATGGATACGGAGCCTTTGGAGAAGATTTAGTTTTATATGAAACTACAACGAGAGGTGGCTCTTATAAGGTTACTAATC
>JAHHTM010000101.1 GCA_020024675.1 Muricomes sp. | reverse complement strand
TTTTAGAACAACTTATTCAGGACGAAGAGCGAAAATGGCTGTATCGAATGATCTACCAGCTTCCTGATAAAGAAAGAGAAGTGATGCTTTTGACAATTCAAATGAATTATCAGGATGCTGAAATTTCTCGGGTCATGGATCTTTCTATCGAAAATATTCGGGTCATACGGCATCGGGCAAAACAAAAACTTGTTGAGAAAGGAAGGAATTATAATGAACGAACATGAATTAAATAAACTATTAGAATCTGAAGTTCAAAAAAACACTGACTTAAAAAGCGTAAATACAAAAAATTTTCAAAAGAAACTAAAACATTCCATTAATCGCACAGTTTATACACGAGTTTTTACGGTCTTGCTTGCAATTTCCATACTGGCTGTTACCCTTTATTATGGTTCTTCTGCATTAATAAGCACGCTATTCTACAATCCAAAACAAGAGACTGAATTTCTTACAAAAGAAACAGATGAACCACCAAGAGAATTTGGACTGTTGCTTACAGACTTTATCAATATGCATTTTCCAAATGTTACCGCATATGTAATTCACAATGACAACTTCTCTCCATATACAAAAAAAGGATTTGGCTGTTATGATGTTGATGTAAAACTATTCCAGTCACTTGATCCAATTATACTAAGCGACGACTCTGCAAATCACTTACGTATAAAATGGTCAAAACTGAAATCTGTTCGGGGTCCATTACTTTTATATCATTCTTTAAATGAATTTAAAAATCCTGACCCTTCTGTGGGATTTCAACCCGGAATGCCAACACCAGAAACCATTCGAAATGAAATTGAAAAACTTCCTAATTCTGCATGGCTTGATGTTTCTCTTAGTTTTGAACACTATCTTTCTTCTGATGATGTGGCCGCACTGATAAATGAATGTCCTGATTCAACTTTTAAATGGATTGCTTTGAAAGATCAGAACTTTTCTCTTGCTCCACAAGTCGCTTATGGTATGAATTTATATACGATCTCAAAGGAAGAATTTACGAAACAAGCTATGGATAAATATCCATTTTATTATCTTGATACTGAAAAAATAAGTGGCGAATTATTGGAAACAAACTATCAGTCACATCTTCAACTTATGATCGATCATCCAGAATTCGTAAAACTAATGTCTACTTTATTTGGCAAAGACATTACTGTAGAGAACTTCAAGAAACGTCTCAAAAGTACAAAAAAAGAATGGAAGGCCTACGGTGTAAGAGTCGACATTGGAAAAGATGCTCTACTTGATCTTATGTCTTCACAATCTATATCCTATGTTAGTATCAATAATGTACATGTTTCAAAATATGAAAAATAAGAAAGGGAGGATAAAAATCCTCCCTTTAACCATTATTATCTACCATCAGCATATTTTGTTTCTGCCAGCACCTTATTTCTTTTGTTGTAAGCAACAATCGATTCTTTAATTGTTCAAAATCTTTTTGTGGAAAAAGTGAAACAAGACATTTAAATGCACATGGTTTGAAATCTGTACTTGAAATTCCACATAAAAGACCTTCTGTATAATCTCTAAGCTCCAGAGGATTAAAAATATAAAGAAGATCCTGCTCCAGTTTATTATACTGGTTCACAAACGAAAATCGAATCAATATATCACTGTACAGAACATTTCCCGTGTAATAAACTTCACTACTTCTGCCTGTCTTTGTTGATGAATGAATACAAAGTGAAGCTTCATAACTTCCATCTTCATTTACACTGTTTTTATGAATATCAATGACCGACTCTTTCAATCTGTCATATCTTCCGTCATAAAAATAGAAATACAGACGATCCGCCTTAAAAAACGGACTTATTCCTGTATAATCCATTGACGGCTCTACAATTTCTTCCACTTCCGGATGATAATCTGTCAACTGCTCCATTCCAACATCCAACACTTTGCTAATTTCATATAATGTTTCCAGATCAAGACTTATATCTCCTGTCTCATATTTACTGACTGTTGCACGGCTTTTATGGATTGCATCGGCAAGCTGCTGTATCGTCATCTTTTTCATCTTTCTATAATTTCTGATCTTAGCCCCTGTATATCTATTAATAGTTTCCATTTTCTTCTCCAAAAGTTTCGTTTAAATATCCATTTTTTATTTTTTAATAAATCTATTCTCTTATCTCTCAAAATAACACCTTCAATTCTAACATAGCGAACATATTTCTGTCAAAAGTTTCTTCTAAAGAAATTTAAACAGTTTGTCAATTTTACAAACTTTGTATATATTAAACTGGCAGCTTTAAAGGAGGTTATGAATATGGAAAATAAAAAGAAAAGCGGATTTACCGGTTCTATCGGGTTTGTGTTAGCCGCAGCTGGAAGTGCCGTAGGTGTTGGAAATATATGGAGGTTCCCTTATCTGGCAGCCAGAGATGGGGGTGGATTGTTTTTACTTGTTTATCTGGTCCTTGTACTTACATTTGGATTTACGTTACTTACTACCGATATCGCACTTGGAAGAAAAACCGGGAAAAATGCATGGAACGCCTTCAGTTGCGTATGTCCAAGATGGGGATTCATTGGAAAACTTACCTTTCTTGTACCGGTAATTATTATGACCTATTATTCTGTAATCGGAGGATGGGTACTTAAATATACATCTGTATACTTAAGTGGACGTGGAGCAAAAGCGGCTGAAGATGATTTCTTTATTTCATTTATTACAAGTAAGGCAGCCCCTATTGTATTTATGCTGATTTTTCTTGCAATCACAGCTTTTATCGTATATACCGGTGTTGAAAAAGGAGTCGAACGTTTTTCAACAATTGTAATGCCCGGTCTCTTTGTTATGATCTTAGGAATCGCACTTTACTCTCTGACTTTAAGTCACACGGATGCATCCGGGATCACAAGAACTGGACTTGATGGTTTAGCAGTATATCTGATACCAGATTTTAAAGGACTCACTTTTTCTCGTTTCCTTAATATACTTCTGGATGCTATGAGTCAACTTTTCTTCTCTCTTAGCGTATCCATGGGTATTATGATCACATATGGATCCTATGTAAAAAAAGATGTAAACCTAAACAAATCCATTGCTCAGATTGAATTTTTTGATACAGCAGTTGCATTCCTCGCTGGACTTATGATCATTCCTGCAATTTATGTTTTCTCAGGCACTGATGGAATGGCTTCTGGACCAAGCCTTATGTTTGTTTCCCTTCCTAAAGTATTTAGTTCCATGGGAAAAGCAGGTATTATCGTAGGCGTCATCTTCTTCCTTATGATTCTTTTAGCAGCCCTTACTTCTTGCGTATCGATCATGGAAACACTGGTGGCAAACTGTTCAAATATCTTTAAAACTTCTAGGAAAAAAACTAGCTTTTGGATTTCTTTGTATTCTGCCGTAACCGCAATCTTAATATGTCTTGGCTATAATATATTCTACTTTGAATTAAAACTTCCAAATGGAAGTGTAGGACAGCTTCTTGATATCATGGACTATATAAGTAATAGTTTTCTGATGCCACTAATCTCGCTTCTTACAGCAGTCTTTATTGGCTGGGTCATAAAACCAAAATGGATCATAGAAGAAGTAGAAACCGGCAACGTAAAATTTGGAAGAAAAAAATTATATGCATTTATGATCCGATATATCGTTCCTGTTATCATGTCTATTTTATTTTTACAGTCTTTGGGACTTTTTAGTTAACATAAAACAGCAATAATGAAGTCTTATAATATTCATTATTGCTGTTTTTTATTTTGTCTGCATAACATATCTAAATGACTTTGTTTTATATTTAAAAAGCCAATCTTATATTTTTATTGACTTTCCAATACTATACGCTATATAATATTGGTATGAAAACAACATCTTGTTAGGATGAAAGAAAGGAGGATCTCATGGTATTCAATACAGGAGCTGCTCTTCTAGATGCCATCGTTCTTGCCGTTGTTTCTAAATCAGAAGAGGGAACATATGGATATAAAATCACGCAGGATGTGCGAAAAACTTTGGATGTGTCAGAATCGACTCTTTATCCTGTACTTCGCCGTCTTCAAAAAGATGAATGTCTAGAAGTATATGATAAACAATTTGACGGAAGAAATCGCCGATACTATCAGGTAACGCTAAAAGGACTTGCTCAACTTAATTTTTATAAAACAGAATGGAAAAACTATTCTTGTAAAATATCCGATTTATTTGAAGGAGGTGACGCGTTGTGACACGTACAGAATTTATGAACGAACTAGAACTATTACTTTTCGATCTTTCAAAAAATGAACGTGATGAGGCACTGCAATACTACAACGATTATTTTGACGATGCAGGAAAAGAAAACGAGGCAGAAATATTAAAGAAACTAGAAAGTCCTCAAAAGGTAGCTCAGACTATTCGCTCCGGTCTTTATGACGATATGGACGCAAAAAGTGAATATAGCGAAACAGGTTATCACTATACTCCTTTTGAAGACAAAAATCTTCCTTCCAGAAATGTCCAAAAGAAACCTTGGACCAGTAAACCTTTAAAACTGATACTAATCCTGTTAATTCTGGTTGTCGGTCTTCCAATGCTGCTTCCTGCTGCAGCTACTGTGTCTGGAATCGTGCTTTCCATTGTAATTGCCCTCTTTGTAATTCTCGCTTTACTTTTAGGCGGTGGATTTGTAGTTGCCGGAATTGGTGTGGTTATTTTTGTTTTTGCATGCCTTCTGCTTCCCGGCTCTTTTATATCTTCCCTTGGGCTTTTAGGCAGTGGACTTATTCTTATAGCACTTGGCCTATCTGTTTCTGTATTGCTATGGTGGTGCGCACTGAAACTATTTCCACCGGCATTCCGATGGCTTGTAGAACTTATCCGTAAACCATTTCACAGAAAGGAGAATCGATCATGAAAAAAGGCTGGAAAATTTTCTGGATTTCAATTGGCTGTATTGGCAGTCTGGGAATTGTTATCACTATTATTTCTTTTATTTTAGGATTTTCCTATAACAGTGCTTTTCAGCATATTCCAAAACCAAATCATAAATTTTTATTAGAAGATTCTGAAGATATCGTGCATATCCCAGACGATGAGGATTTTTCTATGATTTCCGATTCTTCTGAAGATGCATATGATCAAATTGATTCGTTAAAACTTAATATAGATTATGGTGAGATTAATCTTCTTCCATCTAACGATGATCAGGTACACATTGCTTCCAGAAAACACAGACATTCTAATTATCTTGATATTAACCAGAATGGAAATGAACTTTCTATTTCTTCGAAAGGATTTGATAAGCATTTTTCCAAACATCATAAACATTCAGAAATCTATATTTACATTCCCGAAAAACCTATATTGAAAGAACTCACTATAAATATGAGTGCTGGAGAATTGGATGTGGAACATCTTGAAATTGAAAATGTTGATATTAAACTCAATGCCGGAAGTTGTTCCTTCGAACAATTGAATGCACATAACATATCAGCAAAAGTAAATGCCGGAGAATTAGAATTTGAAGGAGATGTAACAAAAAATCTTGCCATAGATTGTTCTGCCGGAAAGGTTGATGTTACACTAAATGGTTCCAAAGAGGATTACAACTACTCGGTCACATGTGATGCCGGATCTGTCGAAATCGATGAAGATTTATTTTCCGGTCTATCTTCCGAAAAAACATATGACAATCAAAGTTCAAAAAATATCCTCTTAAATTGTAC
>JAHHTM010000100.1 GCA_020024675.1 Muricomes sp. | reverse complement strand
ACAGCCTCGTGCGCATGAGAGAACGGGATAAAAAAGCCATTGCCAACAGTGCCTATTTTCAACAATTGTTACAGCAGCAATGGAATCGCGTACCAAAGAAAGCTTATCCGATTGTCGGGTCTACTTCGGAAAAGGCAAGGGAAGCCGCTGACGAGCTTGCCGCAAGCGGTGATTATGACCTGATTTTTGTTGACTTGCCCGGAACGGTAGAATCCACCGGGGTGTTCCGTACCATTATCAATATGGATTATGTCCTGACTCCAACCACTCCCGACCTTATCATCATGCAGAGCACGCTTGCCTTTTCCACAACGGTGCTTGATTATGTCAAGAACACGAAAGATGTGCCGCTCAAGGATATTCTCTTTTTTTGGAACAAGTTGAAAAAACGTACCAACGTGGAAATTTACAAATCCTATGCAGAGGTCATGAGGGAACTGCATCTGACTGTCCTTGACAGCAAACTTCCCGATTTATGCCGCTACGAGAAAGAAATCACCCATGCAAAACGTGATTTTTTCCGCTGCACCCTGCTGCCTCCTCCTCCCAAGCAATTGGAAGGAAGTTGTCTGAAGGAACTGGCAGAGGAGCTTATTGTCAAACTTAAATTGGAACACGCATGACAAAGAAAAAAGTGGAAGTGAATGAGGATATCCTCAAGAATATCATTGTCGGGGATATTCCTGTCTTCGGCAGGGAGAAACCCATGAACGAGAATACGGAACAACCCGGACAGGAATCCGTACCCGTCAAAAATACAGAACCGGCTCCAGCTACCGAACCGGTTGAGATACAGTCTGAGAAAACGCCCCCTGTAAAACCTCGAAAAAAGAAAGATGAAGCGGGTAGCTATAGGGACAAGTATCTGGTAAACATCCCGGCATCCAACCGTTCCCATGTCTATATAAACCGCGAGGTGGCCGAATGTATCAAGCGCATTCTCCCGGTTATCGCCCCGGACATGAGCATATCGGGGTATATAAGCAACATCCTCGTTGACCATATCCAGCAGCATTGGGAGGAAATCAGCGAATTGTACAACAAAGAATATTACAAACCATTAAAACCATTTTAGTCATGACACAGATTATCTTTCACGTTGCGGCCATTGGCTGCATCGTTTACACAGTTTGCAGTTTCGGATTGTTCATTCACAAAAGAATGCGCAAGAACAAAAACACCGGAAAACACGTCCACGTTCCTCCTCCTGAAACTTCCGGCAAAGCGGAACCGGATACTTGGGAAGACACCGCTTATACACCTGCCTTAAAGGATGTCATCAACACGTCTTCAATTCAAATCATTGAAGATTCATCGTATCACATGACATATCTGATAAATCACCCTATAGGTAATCGAATCCAGGTTTACATAAACAGGGACAGCTATACTTTCATCAAGCGATTCTTGGCTGTTGTCGCTCCGGAAACATCCATGTCAGGATATGTAAGCAAAATCATTGATGAGCATCTGATGAAATATGAGGATGAGATATCTAAGTTGTACACGGAGTCCATAAATAAACCCCTGTAGTCATGGAAGCAAAAATTTATTTCACGGTAAAACTCGCATGTGCGGTTTTCATATTCCGGCATTTGTGGATATTCATCTTCAATCGGGAAATGTATGGAGTATGGGATAAAGCCTACCGCTTGATGCGCATAATCCGTATCAATCTATGGAAATACCGGAAGAAACGTTCGGAACAAAAAACGCGTGATGCCAATAAAAAGGCAAGGCGCAGGAAAAAGACCGACACACAAAACAGGCAAACGGCACAGCCGTATTCTTCTGTTACTGAAGATGTAATCGGCAAAACAAAAATTGTCTATCTCGAAGACCCGGAAGTGGCGAGAAAAACTCCGACACGTTCCGTACCTATGGAAAAAGAGCCGATAGAGGAAGATGAGGAAATCGGTCCGGATGATATAATACAGGAAGAAAAAGGTCTCACCCAAGAGGAAAAAGAAGAGTTGATTGCTCCTGTGGATGCTGAACCTGATCCTGATTTTGACACAGCCATGACCTTTGAGGATATAAACAATGTGGCAGAGGTGCTAATGTCTGAAAATCCGGATGAAGAGAAAGCCATACGTGCAGCCACTACCATACATCACAAGATGCACGATACGGTTATACTATCTTTTCTCATGGACAAATTGAGTAATCAGGAAAAGGTAAACCGCCTGGTCAGCGAATGTCTGGATGAATCGGGCAGACCGTTGACAAAACGAAAGACCGCATCCAAGAAGGTGGAGGCTTTCAACATAGATAAATTCGTTTAATTGTTTTTTTTGCTGTCATAGCTTTTGAAGGCATGTCGATGTGATATCGGTGTGCCCTTTTTTACTTTTTAAAGATTCCATTAGATAAAATTCGGATGTTCATTCTTTATTTATAGCAGGCGATTTTGTTGTATAGCATATTATTCCCTATATTTGTGGCATGTAAGATGATAAGCATCATAATATAATGCAAAAAATAGAATTGAATAGAATAAGAGTAATACTTGAAGAAAAAGGAATATCTCAAACATGGTTAGCTAATAAGCTCGGGAAAAGCTTTAGTATGGTAAATGCTTATACTTGCAATCGAAGGCAACCTAATTTGGAAACACTTTATCAGATAGCTAATATATTAAACGTAAATGTGAAGGATTTGCTGAACAGCAATGAATAATATCTAAAAGAATGCTTATGAGTAATCCTGCTTACCAAACAGATTTTTCAGCCAAAGAGCCATCTTTGGGATACTATTATCAGATTAGATATAGTTTGTATTTGCTTTTACGAGAGAAAGTAAAGGATAATCCGTCTATAAGGTTGGAGGATTTGGATGACATTGTGCTAAATGATATTGATGGGACAAATCTTTATCAAACAAAATTACATATTAATTCTGTTGCTAATTTATCAGAAAGAAGTTCGGATTTTTGGAAAACAATACGTGTCTGGAGTGAAGCGATTTTAAATAATCTTGTAGATGTAGACAATACTATTTTTACCCTTATCACTACGGCAAAATCGACCCCAGACTCTTTTATTTCTAAACTAACAATAAATAGTGTTCAAACTCGAATTGGAATATTGGAGAGTATGCAAAATATCTGCAAGGAACAAAATAATCAGACAAATCAAAAAGGGTATTCTGCTTTTCTTAATTTATCTTACGAACAACAAATCAAATTGATAAATAATATCTATATAATTGATGCTTCTCTTTCAATAGAGGAAACACTAAAAGCAATAAAAGAGGAATTGAAATATTCTGCACCTGTAGGAAAAATAAATTCATTTATTGAGAAAATAGAAGGATGGTGGTTTCAACAATGTATATTATTGTTGACTAGAAAAAAAGATTGTATTTCTAGTAAAGAACTTCAGATGAAGATATCAGATACCAGAGATCTTTTTATGTTAGATAATCTTCCGGATGATTTTCCTGATCCCTTAGCTATCGATGAAAGTGAAATTGTTAATTATGAGGAAAAGATATTTATAAAACAACTAAAGTTAATTGCAATAAAAAGCAATAGTTTACGTAATGCAATCAGTGATTTTAGACGAGCTTTTGAGCAACGCTCTAAGTGGTTGCGTGATAATTTAATTGGGATAGATGAATACGATAGATTTGATAAACAATTATATGATTATTGGAATAATATTTTTGCCTTGATGAAAGATGATTGCGATGGGTTAACTGAGCAAGAATTAGAAAAAGCAGGTAAAGCTTTTTATGAAGAGTATTACATAAAAAAAACTCCAGCGTATAAGATTCGCAACAACTTTCAGCCACAATATTTAACAAGAGGCAGTTGTCATATGTTGGCAGATGAGAAAAGAATAGGTTGGCATCCAAACTTTCAAGAAAAATTACAAGAACAATAATGGAGAATTGGGAAGACAGATCGAAGATTGTAGCAAATTTGCTGAATCCAGCATTTTGTGGAGAGATATTACGTAGAGCTATCGCTTCTTATAATGATAACGAAGAAAACATGTTATTTCCTTTTTCATTGCTTTATTTAATATTACCTATCATATTACATAAAAAAACAAGAGATAACATGCCACAACGTTCAAGCACATATTTTCACCATTGGGTAAATGAAAACGAATATCTCTTCATTGATTTTGCGGGTAGGGTTAAGGAACTACTTCCTTACACAAAAGAAAGTCTAATGTTTCTTCTATTACATAATGCAATTGAAATTTCTGATAATGGAGAAATTCAAGTAAATAAATTCTCAAAAAAACTTCCAGTAGGTGAAAATGTTGAAGAAATTAGAACTATATGTAAAAAAGCCGATCTTTTAGGGAAGTGGCTTCGTTTGACAGGTAATGAACAAACTATTTATATGTTCCTAAAAATAAGACCATAATATGCAAATCAAAAATATAATTCTTTATAAAGATGCAGAACATCAGAGAGTTCTTTCTTTTGAATTAGGTAAAGTTAATATCATAACAGGAGAGTCAAAATCTGGTAAAACTGCATTAATTAATATAGTTGATTATTGTCTGGGAAGCAGAGAATGCAAAATAGCAGATGGCGTAATACGAGATAATGTTCATTGGTTTGCTATTACTATTGTTTTTGAGGATCAAGAACAATATATTGTAGCTCGACTAAATCCTAATGTAAAAAGTGTAAGCACCATATCTGAAATATTTTTGCTTAAAGTTAATGATGACGAAATACCAGATTTTGCATCCCTTCATAATAACAGTAATATATCAGCATTGAAATTATTTCTCACACGGAAATTAGGCATTGCTGAAAATTTACAAATTCCAGATAATAATACAAGAGAACCATTAGAAGTTAATTTTGGGCATTCAAGACTATTCTGTTTTCAGCCTCAAACATTAATTGCACAACAAGACTATTTGTTTTACAAACAGACAGAGCCATTTGTACCTCAAGCTATAAAAGATTCGCTCCCTTATTTTTTAGGAGCAATTAGAGAAGATTGTCTAAAAATAGAACAAGAAATAACCCAAAAAAAGAAAGAACTGAATCGACTCGTTCGAGAAAAAAATGAAGCGGAGAAGATTCATGCAGAAGGGGTTAGTATGGCTTTTTCGTTAATAGAAGAAGCTAGGCAAATTGGTATTTTAGACAAAACTTTTAAACAAGAACAGATTAAAGATGCTATGAAGACTCTCGATTCTATAAAGGATTGGGAATATCAAGAAAATAAGATAAGTATAGAAGGTGAAAATTCCACACTAAAAAAACTTGTTAATGAAAGGAGTGAATATAAAATTGAATTGGGACGCTTAGAAGATACTATTTCTGCTACTAAAACATTTTTAAAGAACAATTTTCAATATTCTGGTGAAGTTGAACAACAAAAAGTTCGTCTCGAAAGTATTGGGCTATTCTCTGATTCTGAAAATAATGAATATATATGCCCATTATGCAATAGCTCTTTAAACGTTCCCATTCCTTCAATTACAGCCATCCAAACTTCTTTATCTAATTTGAAAAAAAGTTTAGAAGAAACTACTAGAGAAAAACCTCGTCTTAATAAATATTTACAAGAATTAATAAATAAGGCAGATGTTATAAAAGAAAAAATACAAAATATAGAAAATGCCATTACTGCGTTATATACAGAACAAGAGAATGCCAGAAGATTGCGCGATTTAAATTTACGTAGAGGTAAGGTTATTGGTAGAATA
>JAHHTM010000010.1 GCA_020024675.1 Muricomes sp. | reverse complement strand
GTTTCTACACTCTATATTTAAATAATCATGGGGAATTATCTAATGTACCCCCGTTCATATGCAGCTTCTTTATTACTTGCATAAATCTCAGCTACCGTCGCCTGCATATACGGATTGACATAGAAAATTCCTACAACTCCAAGTGTGAGCACTGATAATATCTGCCAGCCGATAAAGGACAACTGCATCACAAAGAAATCAAATTTTCTTCCCATCATCATTTTTTTACTGATTGCAAACACTTCTTTTGAATCCATCCCTGGATTTTCTGCTAGAATATATGGAACCATAGCATATTCATATGTTTTGATAATTCCTGGAACGATCAATAACAATGTCCATAAATATATTTTTAAATTTTTTAAAAACTGAATCTTAACTACATTGAGATAATTTTCAGAATGAAACATTTCTAGAAGCACTCCAATTCTTGCCTTCTCTGAATGATTTTTAATGAAAAACAGACATCCACCGGCTTGTAATACGTTACCGACAAACACGATATATATGAATGCCACTATACTTCCCATGATCAGAATTTTACTAATCAAACTAATCATTCCATAACTTACGTATGGCTCTAGTCTTTTTGTGATCTCTACACCATTTTGGCTTGTAATCCCAGAAAGATATAAGATTGCAAATGCTGCTAGTACTGATGGCCAGTAATTCTTTTTGAACGCTGCTTTTCCTAATTCCTTCATTTCAACCCTGTTCCACATAACTTTTCCTCCTTTGTGATTAAAATATATTCATATATCAAAAAGTAATGTTTATTTTACCCTTCAACACCATTTTTAGCACAGATATCTTTCAGGCAGCATCTGTCACAATATGGTTTTGTCCTTGCTGTACAGACGTCTCGACCATGAAATACAAGTCGATGACAAAAATCACTTCCTTCTTCCGGTGGAATAATCTTCCATAACGCCATCTCTACTTTTTTTGGCTCTTTAATGCCATCTACAAGTCCCATGCGGTTTGTCAGTCGGATACAATGTGTATCTGTTACAATTGCAGGCTTTCCAAAAACATCTCCCATGATAAGATTGGCACTTTTTCTTCCTACACCCGGAAGTTTTAAAAGCTCTTCAAATGTCTCTGGAATATTTCCTCCATATTGTTCTTTTAAAATTTTCATACATGCACTGATATCTCTTGCTTTGCTCCTGCCAAGTCCACAAGGTCTTACAATCGCTTCAATTTCATCTACATCTGCTTTCGCCAGTGCATCTACATCCGGAAACTTTGCATACAGATCTTCTACAACTACATTGACTCTTGCATCGGTACACTGTGCCGCCAGTCGAACACTTACTAAAAGTTTCCATGCCTGATCATAATCAAGAGTACATCCCGCATCCGGATATTCTTTTTTCAGACGATCTATAATTTCTAATGCTAATTCTTCTTTTGTCATTTTCCTATCCTGCCTCTGCTTTTCTTTTTTTAGTATAACATAAAAAAGCAGATCAGGTGAATATCTAAATTTAACTGACCTACTTATAATTTTTTACACATGCATATGAAGATATTTTTCTTTCGTAGCAAGACCACCTCGAATATGACGTTCCGATTTGTTAAGATCAAGTACTTTTCTGACCTTTCCTGCCAGATTGGGATTGATCTTTAGAAGTCTTTCTGTTACATCTTTATGTATTGTAGATTTACTTACCCCGAATTTTTTCGCCGCCTGTCTTACTGTCGTCTTCTCATCCACAATATAATTGGCAATTTCTACAGCACGTTCTTCTATGTAATCTTTCAAGGAACTACTCCTTAGACATGTTTTTTACATAGTATGAATTAAGTCCCTGAAAAATACCCACCGCCTTATATTACATAAAAATGTTGTTTCGATAACCCTTTGATTTGCCTCTAGTCTATGATATGCTAAAACAAACATGAAAAAGGAGCATTTGAACATGATAAGAGAAGAAGGACGTCCATTAGATTGTACCGGACGATTAGAAAAAGAAATAAAGACTTATGATTTTCTAGATTCATTAAAGATTCCATACCAGCGCGTGGATCACAAAGCCAGCATGACTATGGACGAATGTGCAGAAATAGATAAAGTTCTTAAGGCATCTACTTGTAAAAATCTGTTACTTTGTAACCGTCAAAAAACTTCATTTTATCTGTTACTGATTCCTGGTGATAAAGTGTTTAAAACGGCTGCTCTTTCTAAGCAGATCGGATCTTCCAGACTCTCTTTTGCCTCTAGCGAATATATGGAACAATTCCTTGATATCACCCCTGGTTCTTTAAGTATTCTTGGACTTATAAATGATTCTGAAAATCATGTACGTCTACTAATCGATCAGGATGTATTACAAGAGACATATTTTGGCTGTCATCCTTGTATCAATACAACAACACTAAGATTCTCCACAGACGATCTTATAAAAAAAGTCATTCCTGCAACAGGGCATGAACCTACAATCGTAGATTTGCCCCGTCAGACACAGGAATAACATTTATTTTTTGAAACTAGATTTTAACATTTTAAATCCAAATGTGATACCGATCAGCACAATAAATATTTCCAGACGTCCAAGCATCATTCCAAGCATTTCCACAATTAATGCCGGGGCGGCTGTAGTAGGATTTGTGATACCGATTGAAAGACCAACAGTACTAAGTGAGGATGCAAAATCAAACATTGCTTCCATCAGACTACAACCTGCTGTCACTGTCAGTGCCAACGTTCCAACTACGTAAATTACCAGATAACTGAAAATAAAACCAGTTGTATCATCGATCAATTCCTGATCAATCGGATTTTTTCCAGATGCTTTAATGTATTGAGGAGCTTCCACATTTCTAGCTGGAGATAATTTTCGTTTAATATTTACTCCTGCCACACGGAACATTAAATACACACGAGACAATTTGATACCACCGGCTGTAGAACCAATTCCACCACCTATGACCATCATCAAAATCAACACCCCGATTGCAAAGTGTGGCCAGTCTGCATAGCTCATAGTAGAATATCCGGTTGTGGACATGGCGGAAACAATATCAAACGTAGATTTTCTAAATCCTTCTGCCAGAGAAATTTCCAACCCTTTTGCCAGAGAAACTGCAGTCGGAGGAATAAAGATTACCAAAAGTAAAAACATAAATTTTACTTCACTGACTTTGCAGAAGGAACGTATTTTCCCTCTTGCAAGAAGTATTAATGCTGCAAAGTTTGTAGTTCCGATCAACATCAAAATGATCGTGATAATCTCTATGGAAAGATTATTATACTCTCCAATACTATTTAATTTTGTAGAAAAACCTCCTGTGGAAAGCGAACACATTGCATGGCAAATTCCGTCAAACCATGTCATTCCGGCAATTTTATATGCGATTGTTCCAAAAACCAGACAGATATTATAAATAATAAAGATGGCCTGTGCCGTCTTTTTTATATTTGGCATAATCTTATCCGGATGGCCTTCTGCACTATACAATTTCATAGACTGTTTGCTGGAAATAAACATGATCATCATCATGATAAATCCTAACCCACCACAATATTGCATAAAACTTCTATGAAACAAATATATCATTGGCGTTGCCTGAACATCCATTACAGAAAGTCCTGTTGTTGTCCATCCACTGACTGCTTCAAACAATCCCTGAACAACCGTTAACTGTCCGCTTATGATAAAAGGCAATGCCCCGATCAGAACTCCCCATCCCCAGGCAAATAATACCGTGAGGCTGGTCTGACCCATAGAGGTTTTCCAGATTGTTCTGCATACATGTTGTTTACGATGTACCTTAGTAAGACATAAAAGTAATCCTAATACAACTGATGTACCACCTGAGATCAGGAAATCAGATATATATTTGCAATCCTCTGGATACCATGGCAATATCAAAATAGGCGCAAGTACAAATAAACCAATCAAAATCATTAATTTTCCGATAATTGAAGAATTTGCAAATCTTTGTTTCACTGGTCCTTACCTCCCCGTCAGCACTTCAATTGCCGCATTTTCCTGACCATTACGAGCGATCACAACTAGTGTATCCCCTACATTGATGCGTGTATCACCTCGAGGAATCAATGCTGAATCTCTTCTTAAAATACATCCGACTACTACTTCTTTTGGAAGGTCGATCTCCCATAATTTTTTCCCGGAAACTGTGGCATCTCCAGGAATATGTACTTCTATGATCTGTACCATTCCAAGTCCGACTGGAATAATATTTACAAGGTCATCCATAAATGCCTGCTGTTGAATAATATTTGTCACAGCTGATATTGCACACACAACACTGTCCACACCCATCTGATGGAAGAACTCTGTTTTTTCTGGATCTGATACAAGTGAAACTGTTTTTTTTACATCAAAATTTCGTTTGCACATCTGGCATGCGACCAAATTATCTTCATCTTTTGATGTAAGTGCAATGGCAATCTGACAGTTTCCTGCACCGGCTTCATCTAAAACATAAGGCTTTGT
The DNA here is from genome assembly GCA_020024675.1 of Muricomes sp. GTDB lineage: Bacteria > Bacillota > Clostridia > Lachnospirales > Lachnospiraceae > JAHHTM01. The sequence continues at coordinate 14,895 of JAHHTM010000010.1, read as the reverse complement.
ACCATCACCATAATAAACAGTTAATCCTTGCATTTCTGCAAGTTTCATACAATCTTCTCGTGAATCATTAATTGCCGTAACATGATATCCTTGTGAAATCAGAGAAGATGCCAGTGATCTTGCTTTACTACGTCCTCCGATTAAAAGAATTTCTTTATTTCTTGTCTTTTTCATTTCTCCACCTGCTCCTCATCTTTTCCTAATATCTTATCAACTTCTTTTGCAGAAAGAGCTGCCGGACAGATTGTATCAATCCCAAGATCATGGTATACGGACTCTCTTTCTGAATCATATAATCTTGCAATTACTTTTTTTACATGAAACAGATCACGTGCAAGCTGTGCGATCATAATATTTGTGTTATCATGATTTGTTACCGCAATCACTGCTGAAGCATTTTGGATCTGTGCATCTTTTAACGTCTGAATATCTGTTCCATTTCCAACAACAGATAATCCTCCAAACGTCGCTGACAGGCGTCGGAACGAATCTTTTGATAAATCCATGATAAGAACATTTCCATCATTATCAGATAACGTATTTGCAAGACTTGCACCAAGTCTTCCACACCCAACAATGATTACATATTCTTCTTTATTCTTCTTTTCAAAAAAGTTCATTTTATTTCCTCCTGACAATATAATCCATATTCTGATCACCATATACACATTGTCCATGACAATGGAATGTGCCATATGTTTCTAAATTTTCTTCTGCCGGACCATATGTAGCATCCAGTGCCAGTGCTGCACGAAAATGATTCATGGCCTCTGTATGATGCCCGGTCTTTTCAAGCAAAATTCCAAGTATATTATGAGGTTGTGGAGCATCTGGATACTCACTCATTACTACACAGATAAGATCATGACATTTTTTATAATCTCCTGCTACAATAAGCTCCCTTGCCTCATTACAAAAACATAAAAGTTTTTTTTCCTGCATATTCGACATTACTTTACGCATGTTCACTCCTTCTTTCGAATTCCTTTTTCATCTTGAGTATAACAACCATCCCGTGACTTTGGTGTGAGCGTATGTGATCTAGTGTGAGAATTCTGTGAGAATTCAAATTCACACACGTAAAAAGTAAAAAGTGCCTGCACAACCTTGTGTGCAAACACTCTTTTATCTTTTAAATGTCTTTTTTATTCTGTTTTACTCATCGATCAGACGATAACCTACTCCGATCTCAGTCATAATGTAATGTGGTTTCGCAGGAACTGTCTCTATTTTTCTTCGAAGACCGGCCATCAATGCCCGCAGTGCCTGTGTATCTGTTCCATAACCAACCCCATATATTTCTCTTAAAATGTACTGAGTAGTAAGTACTTTTCCCATATTTTTAAACAACAGAGAAAGAAGATTATATTCCATTGGTGTCAGATGTATCGGTTCTCCATTCTTTGTCACCTGACGTTTATCGAAGTCAATAGAAAGCTCTCCAACTTTCAAAACCGGCTGTGACTTATTCATGCCAATCTTTGATAAATGCCGGATTGCAACTCGTATTCTTGCCATCAATTCTGTCGCTGAAAATGGTTTTGTCAGATAATCATCAGCGCCTGTATCCAGTGCATCCGCCTTCTCTTTATCCTGATCTCTTGCAGATACAACAATAATCGGAATGTCTGACCATTCCCGTACCTTGCGGATCACTTCCATTCCATCAAAATCCGGGAGTCCTAAATCCAACAAAATAAGATCAATATGCTGGGTTACAATGGCTGTTAATGCTCCTTGGGCAGTACTGGATGTTAGGGTCGAAAATCCTTCTTCTTTTAGTACATACGTAATAAAGTTTCGGATCTGTACGTTATCCTCTACAACTAAAATAATCTCATTTCGTGTACTCATTTTTCCTCTCCTTCCAATGGCAATGTAAACGTAAATTTTGCTCCTCCATTCGTACGGTTTTCTGCCCAGATCTTACCTCCATGTGCTTCTACAATAGACTGGCAGATTGGAAGTCCGATGCCTATTCCTTTCTTGGAAGAAGCTTCTTTTCTACTTGTTGTATAAAACATCTGAAACACTTTAGATAAAGCTGCCTGCGGGATTCCGCAGCCTCTGTCCAGAACAGAGATTTCTACAATATTCTGCTCTTCTTTTACTACAACATTGATCTTGATTTCTTGCTCTTTTGCTGTGTGTTTTGCTGCATTATCAAGCAAATTGACAAGAACCTGTGTAATCAATCTTGCATCCATTGGCACCAGTAATAATGTATCTGGAATTTCCACATCAATTTCTCGATCTGGCATTCTTTTCTGAAAAACAACAAGAGCAGCTCCGACCACTTCTTCTACTGCCTCAGTTTCTTTTTTTAGACTTAAAGGCTGATCCTGAAATCTTGTAAGGCTGAGAATATTTTCAACTAATCCATGAAGCCAGTCTGCATCTTCATAAATATCCTTTGCCAGTTCGTATTTCTGATCTTCTTTTTTTGACATCCCCATAAGCATTTCGCTGTTTCCCATAATACCTGACAAAGGTGTGCGAAGATCATGAGAAATCGCTCTCAAAAGATTTCCTCTATAACGCTCTTGTACGGCTTCTTCCCTGCTTTTTGCCTGTTCATGAAAACTACTTAATCGATCCAGTGCCAAAGAGGTGCTTTCCATTGCCGCGTGAATGATTCTTTTTTGTGCAGCATTTAATTTTTCACCATATTCTTTCGGAATACGTAATACAGCAAGTAACGATGTGCGTCCATAAATTGGATAATCATAAAATTCCATGCCCGCATCTACTGAAATGTGACTATTTCTCATACGTTTTTGAAATTCGACAGGATCTTCCAGTTTACGATGGATCTGTGTTCCATCACCTTTTTGCTGGATAAAACAAGAAACCGTTGTTCCTGTTTCATCAAAACAAACAAAAGCCACATTACACTCCAATATTCTGCTCAATGTCTTTACAATAACAGAAGCTATTTTGTCATAAGTTGTGGCATCTGTTAAATGATTTGTCATCTGATAAAGTGCATTACTTTCCGCTTCTTTCTCCTGTGCGATCAAAGCTGTTTCCTTTACTTTACTTGTCAAAGCACTGGTTATCGTAGCCGTGATAAACATAATGACTGCAGTTAATATTAATGTGGGATCATTGATCTTTAAACTGTAATATGGCTCCGTAAAAAACCAGTTAAATAACAAAAATGACTGTACTGTTGCAGCAATTCCATATACGTAACCACTTGTAAATCGTGCTGTAAGAAGAACGAATAAAATATAAATAATAACGATATTCGTTTCCTGAAGATTCCAGTATCGAAATATAAAGCCGATCACGGTTGCTGTAACCGTTAAAATGAAGGCTACAAACAGATTTTTGATCACACTGACGGCCGTTGTCTTCATAAATCTATCCTCCAATAACAATATAAGTTATTATAACACCTCTTTTGTGAGTATCGTGTGAGAAATTCTATCAAACTTTAGTCAAAATAAAATTGAATTTACTAAACAATGCAAACATATCCATAAATTTTTTAAAAATAATGATTGACAAACAAAAAAAGCCGTAATATAATGAGCTCAATTCAAAAATCGAATGCGCTGATGAGGAAAAGTAATATCAGAAAGACTTACAGAGAGCTGTGGTTTGGTGGAACACAGTAGCCCGAATGATATGAATATCACCTTTGAGCATTTCAGCTGAACTTTTATTGACCAGTAAGCTGAAACGATTGGCATACGTTATAATGCCGGCCATTGATGGATGGCTTAGAGTGGCTGGATTTTATTCAGCAATAAGAGTGGTACCGCAGAGTTTAACCTTTGTCTCTTTTTAAGAGACAAAGGTTTTTTTATTTTAGCAGACACTTCTACTGATCAGGCATCATGTTTTTGAAACAAACTTTATTTCAGGAGGAAGAAAAAATGAAACTATTACAAAAAACAAGCAAATTTTTATCAGACTACACATCTGCTGTAGTAATCGCTGTTGCTGTACTGGCTTTTGTATTTCCAGCCATGATGCACTGGGTTAATTATCAGTTATTTACTGACATGGTCGCAAACAAATTTACCAGTCAGTCTGTCATCATCGGAATCATCATGTTTAGCATGGGACTTACCTTGACAACCAACGATTTTAAAATCTTAGCAAAAAGGCCTCTGGACATCTTCATTGGTGCAGTTGCACAATATGGTATCATGCCTCTTTTGGCATTTGGACTTAGCAAAGTTTTACAGCTTCCGGATGCTGTTACATTAGGGTTGATTCTTGTAGGATGCTGTCCAGGTGGTGTTTCTTCAAATGTAATGTCTTACTTGTGTGGTGGTGATGTTGCATTCTCAGTTGGAATGACAACTACATCCACATTATTATCCCCTGTAATGACACCCCTTTTAGTTTCCTTCCTGGCAAGCGGTACTAAGATCAGCCTAAGTGCATTGCCTATGTTTGTATCCATTGTTGAAACTGTAATTTTGCCGGTAGCCCTTGGCTTTCTTTTCAATTATCTTTTTGGAAAAAGGAAAACTTTTCAAGATGTGCAGAAAGTTATGCCTGGTATCGCTGTATTGGGACTTGCCTGTGTAGTTGGCGGAGTGATCTCTTCACAAGGTTCCTACTTCTTTACATCTGGAGTCACAATCTTTGCTGCAGTTTTACTTCATAATGGTTTGGGTTATTTCCTTGGTTATGTAGCCGGAAAATTTACCGGTATGAATACAGCAAAGAAAAGAACTCTTTCCATCGAAGTTGGAATGCAAAATGCCGGACTTGCAACCAATCTTGCAACAACAACTGCACAATTTGCCAACACTCCTCAGTCAGCTGTAATCTGTGCAGTATCCTGTGTATGGCATTCTATCTCAGGAACACTTTTAGCTGGATTATTCAAATTAATGGACAAAAAAGCAGAACGTAATGAAACATCTTTAAATTTTGTGAAAGAAAATGTTTAAAACATAATAATTTATATATAAGGAGATTTTTATCATGACAAAAATGTATTACGAAAACGATTGCGATTTAACTTTCTTAAAAGGAAAAACAGTAGCTGTAATAGGTTATGGTTCTCAAGGGCATGCACACGCATTAAATCTTAGAGATTCTGGATGCACTGTAGTTGTAGGATTAAGAAAAAACGGAAAATCCTGGCCTGTAGCTGAAAAAGACGGATTTAAAGTTATGACCGTTGCAGAAGCAACACAACGTGCAGATGTTGTGATGGTCCTTGTAAATGATGAAGTTCAGTCTGATTTGTATAAAAGAGAAATCGAACCTTATCTTACAGCTGGAAAAGCACTTGCTTTTGCACATGGCTTTAACATCCGATACAAACAGATTGTTCCTCCTGCCGATGTAGACGTATTTATGGCTGCCCCAAAAGGACCTGGACATACTGTAAGAAGTCAATTTGTGGCAGGAAAAGGTGTTCCTTGTCTTGTAGCTGTAGAACAAGATGCTACTGGTCATGCTTATGACACAGCACTTGCCTATATCGCAGGAATCGGTGGTGCAAGAGCCGGTGTTCTTGAAACAACAATGAATCAAGAAACAGAAACCGATCTTTTTGGTGAGCAGGCTGTCCTTTGTGGAGGAGTTGTAGATCTTATGAGAATGGGATTTGAAACTTTAGTCGAAGCCGGATACGACCCAGTCAACGCTTACTTTGAATGTATCCACGAAATGAAACTGATTGTTGATCTAATCAATAAAGGTGGAATTAGCGCAATGAATTACTCTATCTCTGATACAGCTGAATTTGGCGAATACGTTTCCGGTCCAAGAGTCCTGCCAGAAAAAGAAACAAAAGAAAATATGAAAGCTGTTTTAAAAGATATTCAGGATGGTACCTTCGCTGGAAAATGGATTTCTGAAAATAAAAATGGCCGTTGTTTCTTCAATTCCAAACGAGAGCAACTTGCTAAACACCCTATGGAAGTCGTTGGAAAACAGTTACGTGAACAAATGTTATGGAAGAATGATTCCGACTTAGACAACGCTTCAAATTAATATAACAATAAACGGAGGATTTTAATATGCGTTCTGAAAACATCACAAAAGGAATTGAGCGGGCACCAAACAGAAGTTTATTATATGCCCTTGGATTAACAGAAGAAGAACTTACACGACCATTAGTCGGTGTAGTCAGCTCTTACAATGAAATTGTTCCAGGCCATATGAATCTTGATAAGATAGAAGAAGCAGTAAAAGCCGGTGTCCGAACTGCCGGCGGTATCCCGATCATGATCCCGGCCATTGCCGTCTGTGATGGAATTGCAATGGGACACACCGGAATGAAATATTCTCTTGTAACAAGAGATTTAATTGCCGACAGTACAGAAGCTATGGTAATGGCACATCAGTTTGATGGTCTTGTCATGATCCCGAACTGTGACAAAAATGTTCCTGGACTTCTTATGGCTGCCGCAAGATTGAATATTCCTACTATATTCTGTTCCGGTGGTCCAATGCTCGCCGGTAAACTTGAAAACGGAAAAAGAACTTGTCTTAGCCATATGTTTGAAGCTGTCGGAGCATATCATGCAGGAACTATGGATGAAAATGATGTAAATGAATATGTAGAAAATGCATGTCCATCTTGTGGTTCTTGTTCTGGCATGTACACAGCAAATTCCATGAACTGCCTGACAGAAGCCATTGGTATGGCACTTGAAGGAAACGGAACAATTCCTGCACCATTTTCAGCCCGGTTAAGGCTTGCAAAGAAAACAGGAATGAAAATCATGGAACTGATTGAAAAAGATATCAAACCTCGCGACATTATGACAGAAGCAGCTTTCCACAACGCGGAAACTGTCGATATGGCACTTGGATGTTCTACAAATACTATGTTACATCTTCCTGCCATTGCTCATGAAGCAGGTGTAACACTCAATCTTGATATGGTAAATGAAATCAGTGCAAAAACTCCAAACCTCTGTCATCTTGCACCTGCCGGTGACACTTTTATGGAGGATCTTAATCTTGCCGGTGGTGTTTCAGCCGTTATGAAAGAACTGACAAAAAAGGATTTACTTGATACAAGTGTTCTTACCGTATCCGGACAAACACTTAAAGAAAAACTGGAACATGCACAAAATAAAGACGAAGTACTTATCAGACCAATAGAAAATCCATATTCCCAAACAGGAGGAATTGCAGTTCTCAAAGGGAACCTTGCAAAAGATGGCTGTGTTGTAAAACAATCTGCCGTTTCCAAAAAAATGATGAAACACGAGGGACCTGCAAGAGTTTTTGATTCTGAAGAAGAAGCAATCAAAGTTATTTACGATGGCAAGATCAACCCTGGCGATGTCGTTGTTATTCGTTATGAAGGACCAAAAGGTGGTCCCGGAATGCGTGAAATGCTCAATCCTACTTCAGCCATTTGTGGAATGGGACTTGATGATAGTGTTGCCCTTATCACAGATGGAAGATTTTCAGGTGCAACAAGGGGTGCATCTATCGGACACGTAAGTCCTGAAGCCGCCGCCGGTGGAACCATTGCTCTTGTTGAAGAAGGCGATTTGATCTCCATTGATATTACAAACTATAGCATTGAATTAAAAGTTTCTGAAGAAGAACTTGAAAGAAGAAGGGCTTCTTTAACACATAAAGAACCTAAAATCAATACTGGATATCTGGCAAGGTATGCAAAACTGGTATCCTCTGCAGACAAAGGTGCCATCTTGACTGTTTAAGACTGAATGAAATAAAGGAGAGACAACTATGTTAAACATCAAAGTCACCAGAACAACCTCACCGAAAAAGAAACCAGAAGGCGAGCTTGGATTCGGGAAAATTTTTACGGATCATATGTTTGAAATGACATATACCAAAAACCAAGGCTGGCATGATGCGAAAATCAAACCCTTTTCCAATTTATCATTATCACCAGCTACTGTCATATTTCACTATGGACAGGAAATATTTGAAGGACTAAAGGCCTATAAAGATGAAAGTGGGAAATGTTATCTCTTTCGTCCGGACATGAATGCAAGAAGAATGAATACTTCTGCCAAAAGACTGTGTATGCCGGAAATTCCAGAAGAAGATTTTATTCAGGCAGTTGCTGAACTTGTAAAAACAGACCGCGACTGGATTCCTACCAATCCGGGGACTTCTTTATATATCCGTCCATTTATGATTGCTACGGAAGAATTTCTTGGAGTGGCGCCATCAAATGAATATAAATTTATGATCATTCTTTCTCCTAGTGGAGCTTATTATAAAGATGGTCTAAACCCAGTTAAAATCTGGATTGAAGACGAATATGTCAGAGCAGTGCGAGGTGGCACTGGTTTTACAAAAACAGGTGCAAATTATGCAATCGGACTTGCCGGACAAGAAAAGGCCCATGCGGATGGATATTCTCAAGTTCTATGGCTAGATGGCATAGAAAGAAAATATGTTGAAGAAGTCGGAGCTATGAACATTTTCTTTGTAATCGATGGTAAAGTTGTTACCCCTTTGCTTAATGGAAGTATTCTTCCCGGAGTAACAAGAAATACTGTACTTGCTCTTTGTAACTCCTGGGGATATCCTGTAGAAGAACGGAAGATTTCTGCGGAAGAACTGCTTACAGCTCAAAAAAACGGTAAATTAGAAGAAGTTTTCGGAACCGGTACTGCAGCGGTTATTTCCCCGGTTGGGACCTTAAGATTCCAAGACGAAGTACTAACCGTTGGAGACGGCAAGATCGGTACTCTTAGTCAGAAACTTTATGACACTGTAACTGGGATACAATTAGGAACATGTGAAGACCCTTTTAACTGGAGAATGGAAATCTAGAATATTATAAATACCGGGGCAGGCTTTAAAACAATCCACCCCGGTATTTTTTGATTTCTAATAACTTCCTTTAACAAGTCTGCATGATACGGATAATTTCTTCGTTTGTCTCACGCATTCCTTCTTTTCCAAGACGACCTACATTCTGGATCATCTTTTCGACCCCTTTACTGACAATACCATCACCACCATAAAATTGTTGTCCATGAATATACATCTCATATCCTAAAATACCTGCGTCTACAGCCACTGCTATCTTAGCTGCACAAGAAGCCTTTGCACCATCACATACAATTCCTGATACAATCGCTAACGCATTTACAAGTGTATGAATGATTGCAGAATAATCCCCACCATGAAGGTAAGCGATTCCGGTACCTGATGCAGCCCCTGCGCTGACCGCTCCACAATACGCAGACAGACGTCCGATAGAAGTCTTTTGATGTATTGCAATAAGATTCGACAATGCCAGTGCTTTATAAGTCTTCTCTTCTGAAACATTTAGTTCCTTTGCATATTCCAACACCGGAAGGGAACAAGTCAGCCCCTGGTTTCCACTTCCTGAATTAATAATGACCGGAAGTTCACAGCCATTCATACGCGCATCCGAGCCTGCTGCTGCCATAGCTTTTGCACGATTTTTGATATCTTTTCCATAAGATGCCAATATGGTGCTTCCTATATTAGCTCCATAGGAATTTCTAAGGCCTTCTTTTGCAATCGTAGTATTATAATCAATCTGTCTTTTCAATATATTATAAATATCTTTTACTTCTACAATATTTACGAACTCCCAGATATCTTCCACATTCAAAATACTACGGTCTGTAAGTCCTTCTTCCTTTTCTCCTTCTACGGGAACCTCAAAAAGGATCTCATCATTCTTCTTAATAGATACAATGTTCGTATGATAATTAGCAATTCTGACCTGCGAAGAATTTTCTCCAGATGAAAGAGTAATAATGATATCAAATATGATTCCATTATCAATATGTTCTACTTCTATCTTTGTATTATTTAAAAATTGTTTCATCTCCTCAGTCTGTTCTTTTGAAACTTCTGAGATAACTTCCAGCTCTTTTTCTGCTTTTCCTGCCACAATACCAGCCGTAACAGCTGCCGGAATTCCCTTCAATCCATCTGTATTTGGAACAATCACACTTTTAACATTTTTAATAATACTTCCACTTACACCAATATGTACACATTCCGGTCTGTCTCCTAATACTTCTCTTGCTTTTGCAGCGGCATATGCAAGTGCAATCGGTTCTGTACATCCCATAGCCGGAATCAGTTCTTCTTTTAAAATCTGAACATACGAATTGTATGTTTTATCTCCTCTTATCATGTGTATTTTCCTCCAACAAGTAATATATCTTTTTCTCATACAAATTTACACTATTCTTATAAAAAGTGCAATCTTTTCAAACAACCTGTCTTGCAATAAAAAAAGCACTTTCATTTCATTGGAAGTGCCTTTTCGTTATCTACGATCTGCTAATATTTTACGTTACGCTGATGTGGATTCCATTGTCCGATTACTTCACCGACTGTGGCTACCGTTACAAATGCTTTTGGATCGACCTTATTTACAAAGCCGAGCAGCTGTGCATACTCATTCTTTTGAAGAATCGTAACCAATTCCATTCTGTCTTTATTATCCCAACCACCTATAGCCGGATAAAGAGTTACTCCACGATTTAACTTTTTCACGATAAATTCCTGCATCTGTGAATATTCAGGTGAAATAATAGAAATTTTCTTTCTAATGTGAGAACCATCAATAAAGTGATCTAATACAACACCGCTAAGGTATGTACCAACTATACTGATGACTAAAGTATCTTTGTCATATACAAAAATGGAAGTTGCAGCAATCACAAATCCACCAATCATCAGTCCTTTTCCTATTTCAACATGCATATATTTATTTAACACTTTTGCAACAATATCCAATCCTCCAGAAGATGCATTAATATTAAATAACATTGCTTGTCCTATACTCAGTACCAACACAAAGCAAACTACATTTAAGAAACGATTGCCCGTCAGTTCTGAAACTGTTGGAGTAATAATTTCAAAAATACGAAGATATAACGGAAGTAAAAACGATGTGATAACTGTCTTACCCCCAAATTCTTTTCCTATACATACAAATCCTACAACAAGTAAAACAATATTCAGAATCAACGTCAGAGTCGAAATTTTTAAAGGTATAAAATTACTCAATACCAATATAAATCCAGATAATGTTCCAACAACGAAATGACTGGGCATCATAATATAGTATATTGCAAATGAAATAATGAACATTCCTACTAATAAAATAACCACTTCTTTTAGATTTATTTTTTTCCTCATCTAAACACCTCTTTATTTACACTCTGCTACTATTTAATATAAATGACAAGCTACAAAATGTTCTGATTTTACCTTTTTTAATTCTGGCATTTTTTAACAGCACATTTCTGTTGCTTTCGAACATCTTTCCGCAAAAGGACATCCTGATTTTGGATTGAACTCTACACGGACAATTATACGGACAATTAATATTTATGCAACATTTTTTTACGTCTTTTTTCATTTTCAGCATTTTTTATATTTGTATATGTTTTTTTTATGTACTTTTGTGCAATAATGTGTCAGCGCGGCATATCATTAAACACCACTTTTCATGATGTGTCTTACTTCCATATAAAAAGGCCCCTCTTGTCAGGTATTTATATCCTAACAAAAGGAGCCTTTTTATTATTTTTCCTGTGGACCTTTGGACTCAACCTGTATACAACTTTTTCCAAGATAATCTCCTACGATTTCCTCTGTAATTGCATATTTAACTTTATCTTCTCCAAGCTGTTCCATGAGAGTCTTTTCGTCTTGGTAACCTGTGCTTTCAATCAACTCTTTCAACTTCTCTTTGTAAAGCTTATCTGTAACAAGATTTTTCTCTTTTGCAAGTAGTTCACATCCTAATTTTCTTTTAACCGCGAGCTCTGCTGCCTCTTTTACCTGTTTATCATAATCTTTTTTTGTCATGCCCATAAACTGTGAACAAAAATCATCGAAACTCATATTATAGGCTTCTGCCATCGCTGTATAATAATCATTGATATTTTTAATCTGCTCTTCTACCTGAGCTTTTGGAAGTTCTTTTACTGTAATCTTTTCTGTAAATGCATTTAAAACAGCTCCCCTAAGTTCCTTTTCTTCTCTTATACGAAGCTCTTTTTCCTGATCTTTTTCAATAGATTTTTTAAATTCTTTTACAGTTTTTGCATCATTGGTGTTTTCTTTAACCCATTCATCTGTAAGCTCTGGAACTGTCTGTACAATAATCTCATTTAATTTTACATGAAAAACAGCTACCTTATTCTGCATATCTGGATTATTTGGATAAACGTCTGGGAACTGCACTGTAATATCAAACTCTTCCCCAGTGCTATGTCCAACAATCTGTTCTTCAAATCCTTTATAATCTTTTGTAGCTCCAATAAATGTGCCTGAACCCAATTCCAGTTCTGAACCTTGCGCCTTGCCACCTTCAAATTCCACACCATCAATCGTGCCTGTAAAATCAATATTTACAATATCACCATTTTTTGCAGGACGGTCTGTGATAGTCTCCCTTTTCGCTGTCGCATACAACTTCGTCTGAACAACCTGTTCAATCTGCTCTGGTGTTACTTCCCATTTATCAACTTCAGGTATTTCAAGATCTTCATACTGTGTGATCGTTATATTATCATTTGAAATTTGTTTTCCACATCCTGCTATGGATACAGCCATAAGTACACTAACCATCAGTGTCAATACTCTTTTTTTCATACTTTCCTCCTATACCTGTCTTCTCCAGACAGATATTTCTGCTATTATACTACATATATGCTATATCGTTATATCATACTTTCATATACATGAAAAGGATTTTCATACTTATTTCACAACAATGGTGATAACAATCTTGATATTTGCTCTTTTATTCGAATAATCAACTTTCTCTGCTCATACACCTTTCTTGTGACCAAAGTACAGAAATTCATATCATTTTCAAATGCATTCTCCAGTTTTTGTACTGTTTGTTCACTATAAATCACTGCATTTACTTCAAAATTAAGTCCAAAGCTTCTAAAATCCATATTAGCAGTACCCACACAAGCCACCATACCATCAATGGTTAATGTCTTCGCATGAAGGAATCCATTATTGTAAACATAACATTTTGCTCCTGCCTGAACCATCTCACCCAAATAAGAATAAGTCGCCCAATAAACAAATGGATGATCAGGTTTGCATGGAATCATGATACGTACGTCTATACCAGAACGTGCAGCAATCTTGAGCGCGTCAAGAATAGAGTCATCTGGTATAAAATAAGGTGTCTCAATATACACATGATCCTTTGCTCTATGAATCATTCTTAAATAATTATCATGTATTGTCTTTGTCTTTGAATCAGGTCCACTCGAAATAATCTGCACTGGATCATGGCCATTTCTTTCATATACCGGAATTTCAAACAAACGATCTTCCAGAAACAGATTTTCCTTTGCTGCATAATTCCAGTCTAAAACAAATCGTACCGCCAATGCAGTAACCGCTGCACCTTCAATACAAAGATGTGTGTCTCTCCAATATCCGAATTTTTCATCAAGCCCTAAGTATTCTCTACCAACATTAAATCCGCCTACGAATCCTACCCTTCCATCTATTACAACAATCTTTCTGTGATTTCGATAATTTACACGTAATTGGAGCTTTCCAAAAAGTGCCGGGAAAAACTCTGCAACTTCGATTCCTGCTTCTTCTAGATGCTCCCAGTCTTTATTGTGCATAGAGCGACATCCCATACTGTCAAACAATACTCGGATCTCTACTCCTTCTTTTGCCTTTTGGATCAGCACTGGTTCTATAGCCTGCCACAATTCATCATTTCGAAAAATATAATACTGCATGTGGATGTAGCGTTTTGCCTGTTTCATTTCCTCAATCAATACACGGAACTTTTCTTTTCCATCGGTATAAATACGAATGTCATTGTTGTCTGTAAGCACAGATTCTCCAGCCTCCAGATTATAAAGAATAAGATCTTGAAATCTTGTGAGTACCGGATTTTTCAAATTCAGCTTTTTTCTGTAAATGCTTTCTTCTTGATGCCGGACTGCGTATTTCAATTCTCCTTCTATTTCTTTTGCCTTAAACATTCTAGTCTTATTAAAATCCTGACCTATGATCAAATAAAGAATAAATCCAACGATCGGAATAAAATATAATAATAAAAGCCATGTCCATACAGTCTGAGGATTTCTACGTTGAAAGAAAATGATAACAAGAGCAAATACAAAATTAATGATGACAATATTATCCATTATGAAATTAAAAACATTTACGATACCATCCCATATTGACTCTGCCATAATATCCTGTCCCCCTGATATTAATTTATGACCCTGCCTAAATGAGAGGGGTCATCTTACATCTGATATATATAGACTATTTGATTATACACTTTTCCAACACGAAAAGTAACCCTAAACTTTCAAATTGCTTGCACTTCGCTTTAAACAATGGTACAATACTACTTGCATAATTGCGGAAAAGAGTATACATAGGAGGGTTCATCGTGAGTTTAGGATTAAAAATAATGCTCATTGTCCTCGTTGTACTGACTATTGTACTTATAGCTTTATATTTCATTGGAAAGAAAGCTGAGAAGAAACAGGCAGCACAGCAAGAACAGTTAGATGCAATGGCACAGCAAGTTACTATGCTTGTTATTGATAAGGCCAAGATGCGATTGAAAGATGCCGGTTTCCCGGCGATAGTCATTGAGAATACGCCAAAGTATTTAAGACGTTCTAAAGTACTTGTCGTAAAAGGTAAGGTCGGACCAAAGATTTCAACATTTATGTGTGATGCTAAGATCTTTCCTCTTATCCCAGTGAAAAAAGAAATTAAAGCAACTATCAGTGGTATTTATATTTCTAAAGTAAAAGGCGTTCGCGGACCACTGGAAGTACCTCAGAAGAAGAAGAGAAGATTCTTCGGTAAGAAATCTTCAAAATAAAACTTATGACACATGAAAAAGGACTGATGAAAATCAGTCCTTTTTATTACATTTCAAAAACAGAAGCTGTGCCTTTTGAA
>JAHHTM010000001.1 GCA_020024675.1 Muricomes sp. | reverse complement strand
ATTTTTTCTTAAATCAACCATATATTTATGATCTTCATCTGATTTTTCAAAAACGAAAAATCCCGCAAACATTTTTATAAATTGAAAGCCTTGTTTTGATTCCAAGTTAAGATATTGTGTCAATTCTTGTGTTTCATAATGTAAATAACTATGTTTTTTTATTTTATATTTCAGAATAACCATCTCCTCATAGATATGTTGCATTTTAAATTGACGTCCTATTTGTTGAATTTAGCACAATCTACTTCATTTCCTTTTAATACTTCTATTTTCTATTCTCCAATTATTCAAGTAGAACTATTTATCAACATATACTGAAACAACTCTTTTTTGTTCATTGGACTTACACCTTCTTTTCTTTTAAGTAATTAGAATATCTCATATAAAAGTACGGGAACGCCCCCCTTTATAACGTATAATCTACTCTCATTATCACACATGCAAGTTTCTTATTTCAACTCCCTTTTCAATTTTAAGAAAGAAAGTTATAATAATAAATATCATGTATATTCTTATAAGCTATTGATGATTTTCTAAAAATACATAAAAAAACCCCGGAAACCTAAGTTTCCGGGGTTTTTTTTAACGTCTATATTGACGATAAGGTTTATGATTAGTCAAGAATCTTAGCAACCTTACCTGAACCAACTGTACGTCCACCTTCACGGATAGCGAATCCAAGACCCTCTTCCATAGCTACTGGGTGGATAAGTTCAACTGTCATTTCAACGTGGTCACCAGGCATGCACATTTCTGTTCCTTCTGGAAGTTCGCAAACACCTGTAACGTCTGTTGTTCTGAAGTAGAACTGTGGTCTGTAGTTGTTGAAGAATGGTGTATGACGTCCACCTTCATCTTTTGTTAAAACGTAAACCTGAGCTGTAAATTTCTTGTGGCATGTAACTGTACCTGGTTTGATAAGAACCTGTCCTCTTTCGATTTCTGTTCTCTGAACACCACGAAGAAGAGCACCGATATTATCACCAGCCTGAGCTTCGTCAAGAAGTTTACGGAACATTTCGATTCCTGTTACAACAGTTTTTCTTGTGTCTTCGTGTACACCAACGATTTCAACTTCGTCAGATACATGAAGTGTACCACGCTCTACTCTACCTGTAGCAACTGTACCACGTCCTGTGATAGAGAATACGTCCTCTACTGGCATAAGGAATGGTTTGTCTGTTTCACGCTGTGGATCTGGGATCCATTCGTCAACAGCATCCATAAGTTCCATGATCTTGTCTCCCCATGGGCCGTTTGGATCTTCGATAGCTTTAAGAGCTGATCCCTGGATGATTGGTGTATCATCTCCTGGGAACTCATATTCGTTAAGAAGTTCACGGATTTCCATTTCTACTAATTCAAGAAGTTCTTCATCATCTACCATATCACATTTGTTCATGAATACGACGATTTTTGGAACACCTACCTGACGAGAAAGAAGGATGTGCTCTTTAGTCTGAGCCATAACTCCGTCAGTAGCAGCAACAACAAGGATAGCACCGTCCATCTGAGCAGCACCTGTGATCATGTTCTTTACATAGTCAGCATGTCCTGGGCAGTCAACGTGAGCGTAGTGACGTTTCTCTGTCTCATACTCAACGTGAGATGTAGAAATTGTGATTCCACGTTCTCTTTCTTCTGGAGCCTTGTCAATGTTTTCGAAATCAACTGCTGCGTTACCTTCTACTCTTACAGAAAGAGTTTTTGTGATAGCAGCTGTTAATGTTGTTTTACCATGGTCAACGTGTCCAATAGTACCAATATTAGCATGTGGTTTTGTTCTTTCAAATTTAGCTTTTGCCATTTTGAATAATCCTCCTTAATAAAATATCTAACCTGAAATCAGGTATTATTTTTCGCTTTTACTTGGCTATTTTTGATTATATTTCATAATCCTAGCTTTTTCAAGCTTTTTTCATGAATTAAGCGTTTTTGCTTGATAATACTTTTTCCTGTACAGACTTCGGTACTGGCTCATAGCTCTCGAAGAACATTGAGTAGTTTCCACGTCCCTGTGTCTTAGAACGTAAGTCTGTTGCGTATCCGAACATCTCAGACAATGGTACGTAAGCACGTACGATCTTTCCACCGCCTAAATCGTCCATTCCTTCGATACGTCCACGACGAGAGTTGATATCACCGATAACATCTCCCATGTATTGTTCAGGCATTGTAACTTCTACCTTCATGATTGGTTCAAGAAGTACTGGTGAAGCTTTCTTCATAGCATCCTTAAATGCAAGAGAACCTGCAATATGGAATGCCATTTCACTTGAATCGACTTCATGGTAAGATCCATCATATACGTTAGCATGTACACCAACTACTGGGAATCCACCAAGGATACCAGACTTCATAGCCTCTTCGATACCTTCACCTACAGCTGGGATATATTCTTTTGGAATAGCTCCACCAACTACTGTAGATTCGAATTTATATGTCTCTTCTCCATTGACATCCATAGGCTCGAATTTAACTTTACAGTGTCCGTACTGTCCACGTCCACCTGACTGTTTTGCATATTTACTGTCAACTTCAACAGCTTTTGTAAATGACTCTTTGTAAGCAACCTGAGGTGCACCTACATTAGCCTCTACTTTAAATTCACGTAAAAGTCTGTCAACGATGATCTCAAGGTGAAGTTCACCCATACCAGCGATGATTGTCTGACCTGTATCGTGATCTGTATGAGCACGGAATGTTGGATCTTCTTCTGCAAGTTTTGCTAAAGATTCACCAAGTTTACCCTGAGACGCCTTTGTCTTAGGCTCGATAGCGAGCTCAATAACTGGCTCTGGGAATTCCATAGACTCTAAGATAACTGGATGCTGCTCGTCACAGATTGTATCACCTGTTGTAGTGAATTTAAATCCGATTGCTGCAGCGATATCTCCTGCGTATACTTTATCAAGTTCTGATCTCTTGTTAGCATGCATCTGAAGAATACGTCCAACACGTTCTTTTTTACCCTTTGTCGCATTGAGCACATAAGAACCAGAGTTCATTGAACCAGAATATACTCTAAAGTAAGCAAGTTTACCTACGAATGGGTCTGTCATGATCTTGAATGCAAGAGCAGCAAATGGAGCTTCATCAGAAGACTCTCTTACTACTTCATTTCCATCATCATCCACACCTTCAATTGGTGGAATGTCAAGTGGAGATGGCATGTACTCGATAACAGCATCAAGTAATTTCTGTACACCTTTGTTTCTGTAAGCTGTACCACAGCAAACAGGAACTGCTGTACACTCGCAAGTACCTTTTCTTAAAGCAGCTTTTAAAGCTTCAACTGAAGGTTCTTCCCCTTCTAAGTATTCCATCATAAGATCATCATCAAGTTCACAGATCTTTTCAACTAATTCTGTATGATAAAGTTCTGCATCATCTTTCATATCTTCTGGAATATCTGTAACTGTGATATCATCACCTTTTTCATCATTATAGATGTAAGCCTGCATTTCCATCAGGTCGATGATACCTTTAAATGAATCTTCTTTACCGATTGGTAACTGAAGACAAATAGCGTTTTTACCAAGTCTTGTCTTAATCTGATCTACAGCATTGTAGAAATCAGCACCTAAGATATCCATCTTATTGATGAAGGCCATTCTTGGTACATTATATGTGTCAGCCTGACGCCAAACGTTCTCTGACTGTGGCTCTACACCACCTTTAGCACAGAATACACCAACAGCACCATCAAGTACACGGAGTGAACGCTCAACTTCTACAGTGAAGTCAACGTGTCCCGGTGTATCAATAATATTGATACGATGCTCCAAAGCACCTGGTTTTGCTTTTGTCTTTTCCTGCTGTGTCCAGTGACATGTTGTAGCGGCTGAAGTAATTGTGATACCTCTTTCGGCTTCCTGCTCCATCCAGTCCATAGTAGCAGTACCTTCGTGTGTATCACCAATTTTATAGTTTACACCAGTATAATAGAGGATACGCTCTGTCAGTGTTGTTTTACCAGCATCGATATGAGCCATGATACCAATATTTCTGGTTCTCTCTAATGGATATTCTCTTCCTGCCAAGATTTTGTCCTCCTAATTAAAAACGGTAGTGAGCAAATGCTTTATTTGCTTCTGCCATCTTATGCATATCTTCTTTCTTCTTCACTGATGCTCCAGTGTTATTAGCTGCATCCAGGATTTCATTTGCAAGTCTTTCTTCCATTGTTTTTTCTCCTCTTTGACGAGAATACAATGTGATCCAACGAAGTGCAAGAGCCTGTCTTCTGTCTGCTCTTACTTCGATAGGTACCTGATAAGTAGCTCCACCAATACGTCTTGCTTTAACTTCAAGTAATGGCATGATATTGTTCATAGCCTCTTCGAACACTTCGATCGCTGGTTTCTCAGCTTTTTCTTCAACTCTTTCAAATGCTCCGTATACAATCTTCTGTGCAATACCTTTCTTACCATCTAACATGATGTTATTGATAAGTTTGGTTACAACTTTATTGTTGTATATTGGATCCGCTAATACATCTCTTTTCTGAGTATGTCCTTTACGTGGCACGGTCCTTCCCTCCTTAATCATTATTTCCGGTCTCTGCCGGGATTAATTCATCGGTACTCACATGTGTCTTTCTATGGAAATCGCGATGATTCGCGGTTCATGTGCTCGTGGCCGCGGGACTAAAAGTATCTTAAATCCGCAACCTACGATAATCATAGTTCTGTTTGTGATACGATTTAACTGTTTAGTTACTTAATTTTACTAAGCATTACGACAAACCTGAACTGCTAAATTATTTTTTAGCGTCTTTAGGTCTCTTAGCGCCGTATTTAGAACGAGCCTGTCTTCTCTTAGCAACACCTGCTGTATCAAGTGTACCACGAACGATGTGGTATCTTGTACCAGGTAAGTCTTTAACTCTTCCTCCACGGATAAGAACAACGCTATGCTCCTGAAGGTTGTGTCCTTCACCTGGAATGTAGCTTGTTACTTCGATTCCGTTAGAAAGACGAACTCTGGCAATTTTTCTCAGAGCTGAGTTAGGCTTCTTTGGTGTAGCTGTCTTAACAGCTGTACATACACCTCTCTTCTGTGGTGCAGATACATTAGTAGCACGTTTCTTAAGAGAGTTGTATCCTTTCTGAAGTGCTGGTGCTGTAGACTTTCTTTCAGAAGTCTGACGACCTTTTCTAACTAACTGGTTAAATGTTGGCATTCTTTTCACCTCCTATGATATTTCGTCTGCCATCACTTGCGTGACAGCGGGTTGCAGATAATCGTAATTATCTTTGTTTGCATTTGCAAAAAGTTTTTCCTTTCTGTGCATGCTAAATTAGTGTATTACGTTTTTTATGGAAAGTCAAGGGATTTTCCTGCTTTTTGTATGTTTTCATAAAAAAAGATCGGAATGTACTTTTTTCCTTGTACATTCCGATTCTTTTCTTTCTCTTTTAGTATGCTTTCCCCCAGTAAACCATGTGTTTTGCAGGCTTTCCACAACATACACATACATCTGATAAATGTTCTTCCTCTTCTGGAATACATCTTGATGTAACACCGCCTGTCATAGACTTGATGTTCGCTTCACACTCTGGATCCCCACACCACATTGCTTTAATAAATCCTGTTTTTGTCTCTGCTTTTTCTTTCATCTCATCCATTGTAACCGCTGTTTCAATGTGAGAATCCAAAAATGCTTTTGCACGATCAAACATGTCTTTCTGAATTGTTTCAAGAATTTCAGCAAGTTTTGTTGTGATCTCATCCATTGATACCACAATCTTTTCTCTTGTGTCACGTCGAACAACTACAACCTGATTATTCTCTATATCTTTTGGTCCAATCTCAATTCTTGTTGGGATACCAAGCATTTCCTGCTCACTAAATTTCCATCCAGGACTCTTCTCTGAATCATCAATTTTCACTCTATATCCGGCTTCTTTTAATGTATTCATAAGTTCTGTTGCTTTTTCAAGAACGCCTTCCTTATGCTGTGCAATTGGAATCACTCTTGTCTGTACCGGTGCGATTCTTGGTGGGACAACAAGTCCGCTGTCATCTCCATGTACCATGATCATAGCTCCAATGATTCTTGTTGATAATCCCCATGATGTTTCATATACACTATGAAGTTCATTGTTTTTATCAGAATACTTAATTCCAAACGCATCTGGGAATGAATTTCCAAAGAAATGACTTGTTGCTGACTGAAGTGCTTTTCCATCATGCATAAGAGCTTCTACTGTATATGTATCCTGTGCTCCTGCGAATTTTTCACTTGCTGTCTTACGTCCTGATACAAGAGGAATTGCCAGATCATCCTGGATAAAGTCTCTGTATACATCACGCATTGTCAGTGTTCTTTGCTCTGCTTCTTCAAATGTGGCATGAATTGTATGTCCTTCCTGCCATAAGAATTCTCTTGAACGTAAGAAAGGTCTTGTAGTCTTTTCCCAACGAAGAACTGAACACCACTGGTTCCATACTTTTGGAAGATCTCTATAAGACTGAACAGTTTTGCTCCAAAGATCACAGAATAATGTCTCTGATGTAGGACGGATACAGAACTTATCCTGAAGATCATCAAGTCCTCCTTTTGTAACCCAGGCTACTTCTGGTGCGAATCCATCAATATGATCTGCCTCTTTCTGAAGAAGATATTCCGGAATAAGAACTGGAAGATAAACATTTTCAACGCCTGTAGCCTTAAAACGTTTATCAAGATCTGCCTGAATATTTTCCCAAAGTGCATATCCATTTGGAAGATAATTTAAACATCCTTTTACCTCTGAATAATCACACAGCTTTGCTTCACGTACCACATCTGTATACCACTGTGCAAAATCTTCTTCTCTGGATGTGATCGCCTGTACTAATTTCTTTTCCTTAGCCATAATGTGTCTCCTTTACATAGTCTATTGTCAATTTATATCAGAAGAAAGAAAACCGCCGAAGATTTTCTTCCCTCTTGTAAGGGACCGAAAATTCTCGGCGGTACCACCCTAATTAACTGCATATTGTACAGTTCACTCTTTGACCGTTAACGCCGGTTTTACGTTACATTTTCATGTAAAAGCTCCAGGGCTGGTTCTATACACTCCATCCGGGAATTTCTCAGCATGCATTCCCTCTCTGTAAGGCCTCTATGTATTTACTATTCCCTTTCACAGCCTGTAATATGTGTGATTTTAACTGAAATCTGCTTCTTTGTCAAGGTAGGTTTCCTTTATCCTTGAATCTGAAGCAGCTTTGCTTTCAGTTCATTTTCCATACGTTTCATTTCCTGCTCTGCTTCCTGACGTTTTGTTCTTCCTTCTGCTTGAATCTGCATTACCTCGTCAAGGGTAGCAATGAGCGTTTCATTTGTGTGTTTTAATGTTTCAAGATCTGCTATACCACGGTTTGATTCTTTGGCAGTCTCCACTGTCGCAATCTTTAACTTCTCAGCATTCTTTTTAAGAAGCTCATTTGTCATGTCTGTCACTTCTCGTTGTGCCTGTGCAGCCTGCTGAGAATGCTCTACACCAAGCGCAAGAACCATTTGACTTTTCCATAACGGAATGGTATTTACGAGTGTTGACTGGATTTTTTCAACCATCTGCGTGTTATTTCCTTGAATCAGTCGAATCTGCGGTGCTGTCTGCATACAGATTGTACGTGTCAGTTCAAGGTCATGGATTTTCTTTTCAAATCTTTCACACATAGCCGCCAGATCTCGCGCAGCCTGAGCATCTTCCGAAAGTCCTGACGCCTGAGCTTTTTCCATAATATTTTTCAGTTGTGTATCACGCACTTCCTGTAATTTTTTCTTTCCTGCCATCACGTACATCGTAAGTTCTTTAAAATATGTCAGATTCACTTCATACATTTTATCAAGAACCGCAACATCTTTCATAAGCTGAACCTGATGTCCTTCTAATGCCTTGCATATTTCATTTACAGTAGCTTCTGCTTTCGTATATTTTGTTTTCAAGGCAGTGATCTTATTGACAGGTTTTTTCAAAAATCCAAAAAATCCTTTTTCTTCCTCATCTGCGTCAAATTCTTTTAATTCTTTTACAACTCCTGTGAGAAGATTTCCTACTTCTCCTAAATCTTTTGTACGCACATTTTCCAATGCTGTTTCCGAAAAATCAGCCATTTTTTTCTGTGTACCGGCGCCATACTGTAAGATCATCGCAGAATCTGTAAGATCGATTTTTTGTACAAATCCATCTACTATTTTCTTTTCCTCATCTGTCAGGATGTTTTCTTCAAGAGCCTCTTTTGACTCTTCGTTTTGCTCTGTTACTTCTTGTTTTGTCTCTTTAAATGGTTCCAGTGTTAATGTCGGGGTTGTTGAAAACTCTTTAAATTCATCTGTCATAGGTCTGCCTCCCTTTTAAAAATCGTCTTTTGTCAGTCCTTCCTGCGCAAGCATTGTGTTTAATACAGAAATATCTGAAGAAACATCCCATGCTTTTTCCTGAAACAGACTGTCTAATAATTTAGTAAAAGCTGTATTTAATGTATCCAGTGTATCCTCGATCTCTTTCTTTGATGACACAATATTTTCTCCGGAAACAGGCATCGCATCTAATTCAGCATAAGCTTCCAAAAGTTTTACCGTGGTAGGTAGATAATACTCCATAAGTCTTCGTATATCTGATACACATCCCGGATTTTGTTCTACACGATCAAAAATCTGATCTACCAAAAATTCTATTGTTGAAATCTTTGCTGATATTTCTTCTCCCGGAATCTTGTCATTGCATTCACGAATTTTTTTCACATACTCGTCACCCGTTTTGATCACTTCCTGTATCTTTGGATCAAGCTTTTCTCGTGACATCTGATCTTGCATCTGACGCTCATATTCTTCTGCCTTAGCTTTCTTTTGTGCCTCAAGCTGAAGCATCATATTTTCATATTGTTCAAAAACATCATGGCTGGCAATAAAACAAGTTCCCTGACGATCAATATGCCCTTGCAAGAACCATTTTTTCAGTATCATTTTTCTTAAATCTTTTAAAACATATTTTGATGATTTTCCAAGACGTTTTGCCGCCGTTGAAATATCAAAATATTCTTTTGTCCCTAGTTCTTCTATATAGATATTAAATCGCTTGATTTTCTTAAGGAGACTCCTTCCACATCCAAACAAGACGCCTCCTCCTACCATAAACACACCAAATAAAGAAGCAAGTAGTGCACCACCTACTGCTCTGACTCCTATGGTAAAAATCGAATCTAATACAGACACTACAAATGGTGAAAGCATAGATAAGATCAACACTGCTCCACCAATCATCATTATGATTGCCTGTACCTTCGTCCCTTTTGTTCTTTTAAACAACAACGGAGGAATTACAGCATCTGTCGGTTTATAGATTCCTTGTTCCGAAAATTTTCGAATTCCTTCAGTAGCCTGATTTACTGTATTTGTAATTGTTTGATTAAGACTATAAAAATCTCGAGAATCCACTGCATTTTGTACAGTTCTTCGTATTTCTTCCCCTAATTTGTCTAAATCTTGATACAACATAAATTTCACCTGTTCTTTCCGGTGTACATCATCTGCTCTTTTTGTTTTTCTAACCCACACCTACTGTAAATTATAAGGTAAAACATGTAAAAAATCAACGAAACGCTTCTTTATCGCATTAAAATATATGCGAAAAATACAGCATAAAACATAAGGAACATTGCCCCCTCCAATTTAGACAATCCTTTCTTGCTGACAGCACAAATATATACCAGAACACTTGCTACAATAAGGATCACCGTATCCTGAATTGCAAGTCCTGTAACCATGATTGGAGAAATAGCAGCAGACGCTCCGAGGATTAATAAAATATTGAATATATTAGAACCAACAACATTTCCTACTGCCAGATCATTTTCTCCTTTTTTAGAAGCTACAACTGATGTCACAAGTTCTGGAAGTGATGTACCAAGAGCAACAATCGTAAGTCCGATAAATGTCTGACTTAACCCAAAACTTCTTGCAATCGCAGATGCACTGTCCACCACAAAATCTCCTCCAATTATAATTCCAATGATACCAACCAATATATACACGGCACTTTTTAATGGAGAAAGTATCTTATAATCTTCGATTTCTTCGGAGTCTGATTGTTTCTTTCTAGAACGAAGCGCATCCCAGACTGCAGATATAAGAAAACCGATGAACAAAATAAATAGAATTACTCCTTCTCTTCTGGATAAATAATATTGAGCATCCTGATCCATGATCTGGCGAACATTAAACCCGACAAGACTTAAAAGAAGCACTGCTGTGATCACTATCGAAAATGGAAACTCTCTTTTTAGAACAGACCACTTTACACTAATCGGATTTACAAGTGCACTTGCCCCCAACACAACAAGAAGATTAAAAATATTTGACCCGATTACATTACTTACTGCCAACTCATTTTTTCCCTGAAGCGCCGCTGTAATACTGACAGATGCTTCTGGAAGTGATGTTCCAAACGCTACAACGGTAAGCCCAATTACTATAGCCGGTACTTTCAAAATTTTCGCTACACTTGAACTTCCATCCACAAAATAATCGGCTCCTTTAATTAATAAGAAAAAACCAATTATCAAAACTAAATATGCTATCATACTTGACCTCACCTTTCTTTTATACGATAATCAGTGTAGTCAGAATTTGGCAAAAAGTCAAGGATATAAAGTAAAAGGAGAACAGAATATGACCTCTGATATTATATATGAAGATTCCCACATTCTTGTATGTCATAAACCTTCCGGCATTGCGACTCAATCTGCAAAAATCGGAACCCCTGATATGGTAAGCATTTTAAAAACCCATATATATAAAAACAGCAGCGTAAAAAAGGAGCCTTATCTTGCCGTCATCCATCGTCTGGATCAGCCAGTAGAAGGGCTGCTTGTTTTTTCCAAAACTCCTGCTGCCACAAAAGAATTGAATAAGCAGCTTAACAATTCAGGTTTTGGTAAAATCTATCATGCTGTTCTTACCAATCCACTTCCCGATGAAGAAGGCACCCTCACCGATTATCTTATAAAAGACGGTCGGACAAATTCTTCAAAAGTATGTTCCAGCAACACACCTGGTTCCAAAAAAGCTGTTCTGTTTTATAAAAGTTTAGGTAATATAGATTTTGAAAATGGTATTTCTTATCCACTTGCTGAAATCACCTTAGAAACTGGTCGGCATCATCAGATTCGTGTACAGCTCTCTCACGCCGGCTGTCCTATATTAGGAGATAGAAAATATGGTGGAATGCCGGATTATTCCATCCAGACTTCTTTGCAACTTTTCGCATGTAAATTAGCTTTTAAACATCCAAAAACCGGAAAACATATGGAGTTCACTTTGAACCTTCCTTAAACAAAAAGACGACTGTATATGCAGCCGTCTTTTTATGTTACATTTCTACTTCCAGTCCTTCCGGTTCTTCTTCCAGAGCAACTTTATACTTTTCAAGTATCACTCCCTGAATATATTCCCTTGTACTGGTATTAATAGGATGTGCAATATCTCTGTACTCTCCATCCATTGCCTTTTTGCTAGGCATCGCAATAAACAACCCTTTTTCTCCTTCTATCACCTTGATATCGTGAACAACAAATTCTCCATCAAGTGTAATAGAAACCACTGCTTTCAACTTTCCTTCTTTTGCTACCTTTCGAACTCGTACGTCTGTGATCTGCATAAATTCAAGTCTCCTTTCTCTGCCTGCATTTTATGTTCTTATTTTTCAACTAATAAGTACCTCTGTTATAATGCATATCTTTCATTTTTTTCAACTACAACTTTTACGCCATCTTCTCCTACTTGCTTTGTATTGGCTCTTATTGTATCGTGACTTTCAACAATGCAATTTTCGATGTAACTATTATCTCCAATGTATACATCATTCAATATAATTGAATTCTTAATCACACAGTTGTTTCCAATGAATACTTTCTTAAATATAACGGAATTTTCTACTGTTCCATTTATGATACTTCCGCTTCCTATAAGACTATTTTTCACAACTGCACCCGGATTATATTTAGCCGGAGGAAGATCACTTACCTTTGAACTAATTGCTGGAAGTTCTTTAAAGAAATATTTTCGTACTTCTGGTTTCAAAAAATCCATATTGGTTTTGTAATATGCATCTACTGTTGAAATATTACTCCAGTAGTTATTTATCTTATAGCCGTATATTTTTTTCAGATTCTTATATCGAATAAGAATATCTGTAACAAAATCATGTCTTTCTTCTTCCGCTATATGCTCGATCATATCGATTAGCTGCCTTCTCCTTAGGACATAAATTCCAGTAGAAACCACCTGTGATTTCGCAACCATCGGCTTTTCTTCAAATTCCAAAATTCTTGCTGATTCATCCATGCGCAGCGTACCAAACCGAGTAGCATCCTCTCCATCTTCTAATTCCTTACATACAACAGTAATGTCTGATTTTTTTGCGATATGATACTCAAGCACTTTATTATAATCAAGCTTGTACACTGCATCGCCAGATGTAATGATCACATACGGTTCATGACACTTTTTTAAAAAATCAAGGTTCTGATAAATTGCATCTGCTGTTCCTCTATACCAACAGTCATTATCTGCTGTGATCGTAGGGGTAAACACAAACAGTCCACCTTGTTTTCTTCCAAAATCCCACCATTTCGATGAATTAAGGTGCTCATGTAATGACCTTGCATTATACTGTGTAAGTACTGCAACTTTCTGTATACGGGAATTTGTCATATTACTAAGTGCAAAATCAATTGCCCGGTAACTTCCTGCAATCGGCATAGCTGCTACAGCACGTTTGGCAGTCAGTTCCTTCATTTTTCTATTATTTCCTCCTGCAAGGATTATGCCTACTGCTCTCATACACGCTCACCTGCCTTTATTAATGTTTCTCCACTCTCAAGCAGACCATCTTTATAATCCTCAAATTCTGTTTTTCCACTGAGTGCGGTATTCTTGCCTATTTTTACTCCAGACGGTATTGTAGAATTCTCTCCTATCGTAGCAAGTCCGCCCGCATAAATATTTGGCTTTACTTTATTTGGGACTTCTTCTCCAACACCAATCTCTACATTGTTTCCGATCACTGTTCCTTCCGCAATGATTGCTTTATCAATCACACAGTTTTCTCCGACAACCACATCTCTCATGAGAATAGAGTCTTTGATCACACTGCCTTTTCCTACTGTTACGCCACCACCGAGTACTGAACTTTTCAGTTCTCCACAAATCTCTGCGCCATTTCCGATAATACATTTATCAATTGCCGCATCTTCCGAAATATACTGTGGTGGGAGATTTGAACTATTGGTATATATCTTCCAAAATTCTTCGTAAAGATTAAACTCAGGAATAATATCTATAAGTTCCATATTTGCTTCCCAGTACGAACTCAATGTACCGACATCTTTCCAGTAACCATTATACTCATATGCAAATAAACGCTTTCCATTTTCATGACAATACGGGATGACATGCTTTCCAAAATCGCAATTTGGCTGAGCTAATAATGTGATAAGTGCCTCTCTTAGTACCTTCCAATTAAATATATAAATTCCCATTGATGCAAGATTACTACTTGGATGTTCTGGCTTTTCTTCAAATTCCTGAATCTGATTTTCATCATTTGTGACAACTATTCCAAAACGACTTGCTTCCTCTATAGGTACAGGCATCGTAGCTATAGTCACATCCGCTTTGTTTTCCTTATGGAAATCAAGCATAATCTGGTAATCCATCTTATAAATATGATCTCCTGATAAAATCAACACATAATCAGGATTATATGTATCTATGTAGTCCAGATTCTGATAAATCGCATTGGCTGTTCCTGTATACCATTCACTGCTCGCACTTTTTTCATATGGCGGAAGAATGGTCACACCTCCAACATTACGATCTAGATCCCATGGAATCCCGATTCCAATATGCGTGTTTAATCTAAGCGGCTGATACTGTGTCAATACACCTACAGTATCTACTCCTGAGTTAATACAATTACTCAAAGGAAAATCAATGATACGATATTTACCTCCAAAAGCCACCGCTGGCTTTGCAACTTTTGCGGTCAAAACCCCTAGTCGACTACCTTGTCCCCCAGCAAGTAACATGGCAATCATTTCTTTCTTGATCATGTTGTCACCTCATTCCTAGTTAATTAAAAATATTATAACATAGTTTCCTATGTTGTGCACATTTTTTACAATATTTCATTGTAACTTTTATTCTTTTTGTTAATATTATACAAAAAGAAGGACTTTTATTTTTTCTCATATATAGTATAATATAAAAAGGAACTTCAATTTATGACTGATTTCAAAATAAAATTTCAGGAAGGAATATTTTATGTATAAAATAAATTTTAATCACCCAATTCATATTCATTTTATTGGTATCGGTGGTATCAGTATGAGTGGACTTGCAGAAATTCTTATAGAAGAAGGTTTTACAGTCTCTGGATCTGATTCTAAAAAAACACCGCTTACCGAACATCTTGAAGCAAATGGTGCCAAAATTTTTTACGGTCAGAAATCTGACAATATTACAAATGATATCGATTGTGTTATCTATACTGCCGCTATCAATCGCACAAATGCAGAATTAATGGAAGCTGTTGCCCAAAAAATTCCAATGCTTACACGCGCAGAACTTTTAGGACAGATTATGAAAAACTATGATAATGCCATTGCTATTTCTGGTACACACGGAAAGACAACGACTACTTCTATGATCTCTCATGTTCTTCTTGAGGGAAATCTTGACCCAACAATCTCTGTAGGTGGTATTTTAAAAGCCATTGGTGGAAATATCCGCGTAGGAAATTCGGAGACTTTTATCACAGAAGCCTGTGAATATACAAACAGTTTTCTTTCCTTTTTCCCTAAAATAAGTGTAATTCTTAATATTGAGGAAGATCACCTTGATTTCTTCAAAGATATAGAAGATATCCGTCATTCTTTCCATCAGTTTGCTTCTCTTCTCCCAGAAGATGGTACTTTGATCATAAATGCCGATATTCATAATTATGAAGAAATTTTCCAAGGACTGTCCTGTAATGTCATCACTTATGGTTCTTCTGCTTCAGCCGATTATAGTGCTCAGAATATTTCTTACGATGATAAAGGGCTGGTATCCTTTGATCTTGTGAAGCATGGTACATTTTGTGATCGAATTTCTCTTTCTGTTACAGGCGACCACAATGTTTCAAATGCTCTGGCTTCTGTAGCAGTTTCAGAACTTTTAGACATCCCTATGGATACGATCAAACATGGACTTTTATCTTTTACTGGTACTGACCGTCGTTTTGAATACAAAGGAGAATTAAATGGTGTAACAATTGTTGATGATTACGCACACCATCCAACAGAAATCAAAGCAACCTTAAAAGCAGCAAAGCATTACCCTCACAAAGATTTGTGGTGTGTTTTCCAGCCGCATACTTATACACGTACTAAAGCATTTTTTCATGAGTTTGCAGAAGCGCTTTCTCACGCAGATCATGTAGTGCTTGCAGATATATATGCAGCTCGTGAAACAGATACTTTGGGTATGACTTCCAAAGGATTGGCAGAAGAAATTTCAAATCTGGGAACCGATTCTTACTATCTTCCTGATTTTGCTTCAATAGAATCCTTCTTAAAAGATCACTGTACTTCAGGTGATCTTCTGATCACCATGGGTGCTGGAGATGTTGTTAACATTGGAGAAGATCTTCTAAAATAATCATACCTTTCTGTCGATGATATTTTTTATTTACAGCTACGGAGAACGATATGAATACTTTAAAAATTACAAGCACTTTTCATGCTGACACTACTTTGATCACGAATGATTTTATAGATCATCATATGGTTCAGGCAAATGGGGAATTTGTCAAAGTCTATCTGTTCTTGCTCAGGCATCAGAATGATGTAGGCTTTAATATGACTGTTTCAAACATTGCGGACTGCCTGAACAATACAGAAAACGATATTTTACGTGCCTTCAGATACTGGGAATCTGAAGGACTTTTAGCGCTTGTCAAAAATAATACAGGTTCTATTCAGTCAATAGAACTTACCCCTTATCTGAAAGTCGCACCCTCTACACCAGTTGGCTCCTCAAAACAAGAAAAAATCTCCTCGGTTTCTGACTCAAAACCGACACCTAAGAGACATACGCCTACTTCGAGACCTGCAAAAGAATTGAAATCACTTCTTTTTATCGCAGAACAATATCTTAATAAAACACTGACACTTTCTGACATTGAATCTATTACTTATTTTTATGAACAACTTAACATGTCAGCAGATCTGATTGAATATTTAATAGAATCTTGTGTAGAAGCAGGACACAAAAGCATGCATTATATTCAAAAAGTTGCTATATCCTGGTCAGAAAGTGGGATTACAACAAAAGAACAGGCTCGAAAGCAATCTTCCATCTACCACAAAAACTGTTATACTGTTTTAAAAACTTTTGGAATTCAAAATAGAGGACCTGCCACAACAGAACTGGCCTTCATCAAAAAATGGACCGAAGAATGGGGATTTTCTTTAGATATTATTGTAGAAGCCTGCAATCGAACGATTGCAGCCACACACCAGCCAAGCTTTGAATATACAGATACAATTCTTACAAACTGGCATAATGAACAGGTGCACCATCTAAAAGATATCAACGCGCTAGATGAGGCTCATCAAAAAAAGCAAAAAACTACACCTGTTTCTACAAATTCTGTTCCAAAACCATCTACTGTGGATCACAACAATTTCAAGCGTCGGTCCTACGATATGGATGCCTTGGAAAAACAACTTTTAAATCGTAAATAGAAAGGAGATTACCTGTGGGATTAAAAACAGCACAATATCAGGCCATCATGCGCGAATATGAAAAACGTCAGATGCGAAATCACGATATCTTGAAAATGCATCATAAAAAAGTCTATGACACTATTCCAGAATATCGACTTCTTGACGAATCCATCTCTTCTTTGTCTGTTGAACATGGAAAGAGACTCTTAGACGGAGATAAAACTGCAGTTGACGAATTAAAGAAAAAATTAGAAGAAATACGGGTTCGCAAAGAAGAACTTCTAAAGTCAGCAGGATTTCCTTCTGATTACCTTGACCCTGTATATGTTTGCAAAGATTGTCATGACACTGGCTATGTTGGAAATGAAAAATGCCACTGTTTTAAACAAGCTATTATTAATCTTCTTTATGAACAATCTAACCTTAAAGGTATTCTAGAAGCAGAAAATTTTGAACATTATTCTCTTGATCTTTATTCTTCTAATTATATTGATCCAAAATCTGGCCGTTCCGCAAGAGAATCTGCCAAGGCTGCATATGACACAGCAATGAATTTTATCAAAAATTTTGATAAGGAATTTCAGAATCTTTTTCTTCTGGGAGATGTTGGTGTTGGAAAAACATTTCTTACCAACTGTATTGCTAAAGAATTGATTGATCGTGGTTTTTCTGTTTTGTATATGTCTGCTTCCGGTTTCTTCTCTGCTCTTGCTGATAAGGCTTTTGGAAAAGATGATACGGATGCCCAAAACATATTTGATCTTATCCACACTTGTGATTTACTGATCATTGATGATCTGGGCACAGAATACACAAATAAATTCGTTGCCTCTCAATTCTTTACCTGTATAAACGAACGCCTTCTTTCTAAGCGTTCTACGATAATTTCTACAAATTTATCATTAGATTCTCTAGCCGATTTATATACTGAACGGTCATTTTCAAGAATTACAAGTAACTACACTATGATCCGTTTATTTGGAGATGATATAAGACTGGCAATGAAATTAAAAAAAGTATAGATTTTCTCTTGGAAACCCAGTATAATAAGCTAGGGATCTTGTCATAATACATATATTAGTTTTAGGAGGATAAAAATGTTACATAGATCAGAAAGAACTTTAGAAAGTATTCCTGTTGGTTCTTTAGGACTCATTCCAATATGGGGAAGCGAAGAACTTGGGCAGAAAGTAAACAATTATCTTGTAAAGTGGCGTAAAGAAAGTGCTCTTGAATATAAAGATGATGTTGCTTTTGAGGGTTATGAAAAAGATACTTATATCATTGACACAAAAGTTCCTAGATTTGGTTCTGGTGAAGCAAAAGGTATTGTTGAAGAATCTGTCCGCGGAAAGGATCTTTATCTTCTTATAGATGTTCTTAATTACAATAAAACTTATACATTATCTGGACATACAAATCACATGTCGCCAGACGATCATTTTCAGAACCTCAAACGTATCATTGCTGCTGTAGGCGGAAAAGCACGTCGTATCAATGTTATTATGCCTTTCCTTTATGAAAGCCGTCAGCACAAACGTAGCGGAAGAGAATCTCTTGACTGTGCACTTGCACTTCAGGAACTTGTACGTATGGGTGTTGACAATATCATTACATTTGATGCACACGATGCTCGTGTTCAGAATGCGATTCCACTTAGTGGATTTGAGACAGTTACACCAGTTTATCAGTTTGTAAAAGGACTTTTACGCAAATACAAAGACCTTACAATCGACAGCGATCACATGATGGTCATCAGTCCAGATGAAGGTGCTACACATCGTGCAATTTACCTTGCCAACGTTCTTGGACTTGATATGGGTATGTTCTATAAACGTCGTGATTATACAACGATCGTTAATGGTCGTAACCCTATCGTTGCACACGAATTTCTTGGAAGTTCAGTCGAAGGAAAAGATGTTATCATCATCGATGATATGATCTCATCAGGAGACAGTATCCTTGATGTTGCAAGACAGTTAAAGAAAAGAAAAGCAAACCGTATCTTTGCTGCTGCTACATTTGGATTATTTACAAATGGTATGGAAATTTTTGATAAAGCTTACGAAGAAGGACTCCTTACTGGTATTCTTTCAACAAACCTTATTTACCAGACTCCAAATCTTCTTTCCAAACCATATTATATCAACTGCGATATGAGTAAATACATCGCACTTCTCATTGACACATTAAATCATGATGGTTCTATCAGTACATTATTAAATCCAAATGAAAGAATCCAGCATGTACTTCAAAAATACAAAAACGGGGAAGAGATTTAATCTTCTTTACATAATAAAAAAAGCCCTTAAGGGCTTTTTTTATTATGTAAATATTCTTATAAAATTCCACCAATCTGAAGGAATAACGGAGCAAATACAAGTGATACAATTGTCATCAGTTTGATCAGAATATTGATAGATGGTCCTGATGTATCTTTGAAAGGATCTCCTACTGTATCACCAACAACAGCCGCCTTATGTGCTTCGCTGCCCTTTCCGCCGTGTGCTCCGCCTTCAATGTACTTTTTCGCATTATCCCATGCGCCACCGGCATTCGACATAAATATAGCCATAAGAACACCAGTTACTAATGCACCTGCAAGAAGACCTCCTAAAGATTCTGCTCCTAAAACAATTCCAACAATAACAGGTACTACAACAGCCATAACACCAGGTATAAGCATTTCGTGTAATGCAGCCTGTGTAGAAATTGATACACATGATGTATAATCCGGTTTTTCTGTTCCTTCCATGATGCCTGGTTTTTCTTTAAACTGTCTTCGAACTTCCTCAATCATCTTATATGCTGCTTTTGAAACAGAATCCATTGTAAGTGAAGAGAATAAAAATGTAAGCATTCCACCAATAAACATTCCTATGATAACACGATAATCAAGAATATTGATTGCTGTCATCTTTGCTGCTTCCGCGTAGGAAACAAAAAGTGCCAGTGATGTAAGCGCAGCAGAACCTATTGCAAATCCTTTTCCCATTGCAGCCGTTGTATTTCCAACTGCGTCAAGCTTGTCTGTGATTTCACGGACAGATTCGTCTAATCCTGACATTTCTGCAATACCACCTGCATTATCTGCAATTGGACCATATGCGTCTACTGCAACTGTAATGCCTGTTGTCGAAAGCATTCCGACAGCTGCCAGTGCGATTCCGTAAAGTCCACTGACTCTATACGAGATAAATACACCTGCACAGATTAAAAGAAGCGGAATTGCTGTAGACTGCATTCCAACTGCGATACCGCTAATAATTGTTGTAGCTGCCCCGGTTTCAGATTGTACGCCAATTCGTTTAACTGGTCGATAGTCTTCTGAAGTATAATATTCTGTTACAGCTCCAATGATCACACCAACGATCAATCCTGTGATCACCGCTAAAGCCGCTTTAAAATTTCCAAACAATAATTTACTTAATACAACTGCTGCTATAATAACAAGGATTGATGCTGCATAACTTCCTTTTGTAAGTGCCTTCTGAGGACTTGCTTTTTCATCCCCTTTTACAAAGAATGTACCGACGATAGATGCGATAAGTCCACATGCTGCGATCAATAATGGGAATACGACTCCAGCCGCTGTTGCTGCTAAAGCTCCTAATGTAAGTGCAGAAACAAGTGATCCTACATAAGATTCAAAAAGATCTGCCCCCATACCAGCTACATCACCTACATTATCCCCTACATTGTCTGCGATAACTGCCGGATTCCTTGGATCATCTTCTGGGATGCCTGCTTCTACTTTTCCAACAAGATCCGCACCGACGTCTGCTGCTTTTGTATAGATTCCTCCACCTACACGTGCGAATAACGCTATAGATGAAGCTCCAAGACTAAATCCGGATAAAATATTTACATCCTTTGTAACAAGATAGACAAGACTGACTCCTAATGCTCCAAGTCCTGCTACACACATCCCCATAACTGCACCGCCTGAAAAAGCAATTGACAACGCTTTATTCATGCCACCTGTTCTGGCTGCGTTTGCTGTTCTGACATTTGCTTTTGTAGCAACATTCATTCCAAAATATCCGGCCAGAGTTGAAAAAAGAGCTCCAGCTATAAAACAGACTGCGGTAGTCCAATTTCCTGTTCCTATTCCAATCAGGACAAAAAGTACGACCACGAAAATGACCAGTATTTTATACTCTGATGTCAGAAATGCTTTTGCTCCTTCGCTGATTGCTCCTGCAATCTCTTTCATTCTGTCGTTCCCAGCATCCTGTTTTTTTACTTTGACTGCTAAATAAAATGCAAAACAAAGTGTAAGGATTCCAATGATTGGAACTAAATACAATGCTTTCTCCATAGTAACCTCCAAAAACTAAACCTATTTTTCTTTTGCAACTTTAATCTTAACAAATATTGAAAGATTTATCAATGTATTTTCCTTGATTTTTCAAACTTTTACTTGTCATTTTCTTGTTTATAAATCTTTTTCAGACTGCCTTAATATTTTTTAGATTGGTGAATATTTTCCTCTTTCATATTTTTTCAGAAGAATAGCGGATACAAAAGCGGCTACAACTTCTCCTACTGGAAAGGCCATCCATACTCCATTCACTCCAAAAACCAATGAAAATATTACTGCCATCGGAATTGTGATCACAAATTGTCGCAAAAGAGATACTATTAGCGAATACTTTCCAAGTCCAAGTGATTCAAACACACCTGTATAAATTACACCTATTGTAGAAAACAAAAATCCAGTGCATATGATCCTAAGTGCAATTACACCAGCCTTCAATAACTGTTCATCTGCATCAAACATTTCAAAAATCTGCGTCGGCATACACATCGCTACTAATGTTCCAGCCAACATGATCACTCCTGTGATCAGAAGACTATCACGTATTGTTTTATTTACTCTTTCATCCTCGCCTGCACCGTAATTAAAACCAATAATCGGTCTCATTCCCTGAATTAATCCATTTACGGGCATATAAATAAATGTCTGTAGTTTATAGTAAACTCCTAGTACTGCAATATGTACACTGGAAAAACTGGCAAGTACCCTGTTTAATACACTGACAAGCACCGATGGTAAAAGCATCATGATGATAGATGGAAGCCCCACATTGTAAATTTGAAGAATCATTTCTTTATCCCATTTAAAATATTTAACATGGATAGAAATAGCGTAACTTTTGCGAAAATAAACCACAAATGACATAATAGCAGCACTGATTTGTCCACTCACCGTAGCGATAGCTGCTCCTGTTACTCCTAATTGGGGAAATCCAAAAAGACCAAAGATAAGAATCGGATCAAGGATAATATTGATAATACAGCCCCCTATCATCAGATACATTGTAACTTTCATCTCCCCTATTCCCTGAAATATTTTTTCCATAGCAATCTGAAATAGACATCCAAAAGAAATACATACTACGATATAAGAATAGGTACATGCTTCTTTTAAAATAACAGGATCCTTTGTAAACATCTGCAAAAAAGGTCTTGTTACAAATATTCCTGCCATTGCAATAATAATATAACTTATTCCTGTAAGTACAAGACCTGTCGACGCTGCCTGATTTGCTTTCTCCTGTTTTCCAGCTCCCTGATAGATTGATATTACTGATGACATCCCCACACTTGTTCCTACTGCAACAGAGATAATGATATTCTGCAGTGGGTATGCCAATGAAACTGCTGTAAGCGCATCCGTACCAAGTCTGGATACATAAATACTGTCAACAATATTATATAAAGCTTGTATGAGCATGGAAAGCATAACTGGAAGTGACATTGATAGTAACAATTGTCCAATCGGTCTTGTCTGCAACTGATTATTTTTCTTCTCCATATTTTCTCCAATTGAAAAACCCGGAAGATAAGAAATTTTTTAAGGTTTTTTCAAAACTTCTTATCCACCGGGGATAAAATAAACTTTTATTCTTTTACAATTTTATTCTTCTGTGATTACTGTTTCTTCTGAAACTTCTGTCACATCATCTGATAAAACTTCCTGTGTTTCGTCGATTTCGACTACTTCCTCTTCTTCCATTACATCTGTATTCAGACTTACCTCACGATATTTCTTCATACCTGTACCGGCTGGAATATGTTTACCGATGATAACATTTTCTTTAAGACCTACAAGGTGGTCAACTTTACCTTTGATTGCTGCTTCTGTCAGAACCTTTGTTGTTTCCTGGAAAGAAGCTGCTGAAAGGAATGAATCTGTAGCAAGAGATGCTTTTGTAATACCAAGCATAATCTGCTCACCTGTTGCAGGCTCTTTTCCTTCTGCTTCAAGTTTTTCATTGATTTCGTTGAACTCAAGAACATCCTGCATTGTTCCTGGAAGGAACTCAGAATCTCCACGTTCTTCGATACGAATCTTTTTAAGCATCTGACGAACGATAACCTCAATATGTTTATCGTTGATCTCAACACCCTGGAGACGATATACACGCTGTACTTCCTGGATCATGTAATCCTGAACAGCACGAAGACCTTTGATCTTAAGAATATCATGTGGATTTACACTACCTTCTGTAAGCTCGTCTCCGGCTTCTAATACAGCACCGTCCTGGATCTTGATACGTGATCCATAAGGAATAAGATATGCTTTTGATTCACCAGTTTCGTGATTTGTAACAATAATCTCACGTTTTTTCTTTGTATCACTGATTGTTGCTGTTCCGGCAAATTCTGTGATAATAGCAAGTCCTTTTGGTTTTCTTGCCTCAAAAAGCTCCTCAACACGAGGAAGACCCTGTGTGATATCTCCACCGGCAACACCACCAGTATGGAATGTACGCATTGTAAGCTGTGTACCTGGTTCACCGATAGACTGTGCTGCGATGATACCAACTGCTTCACCAACCTGAACAGCTTCACCTGTTGCCATGTTAGCACCATAACATTTCGCACAAACACCAGTTTTACATTTACATGTAAGAATTGTACGGATCTTAACTTTATCTACTGGGTTACCATTCTCATCAACTCCGTATCTAACAACCTGCTCAGCACGTTTTGGAGTGATCATATGGTTTGCCTTAACAATGATGTTTCCATCTTTATCTTTGATGTCTTCACAACAATAACGTCCTGTGATACGTTCCTGAAGACTTTCGATTTCTTCATTTCCATCCATGAACGCTTTTACATACATTCCTGGAATCTCTTTTCCTTCTTCACAGCAGTCACTATCGTGGATAATCAGTTCCTGAGATACATCAACAAGACGTCTTGTAAGATATCCTGAATCGGCTGTACGAAGCGCTGTATCGGAAAGACCTTTACGAGCACCATGAGCGGACATGAAGTATTCCAGTACATCAAGACCTTCACGGAAGTTTGACTTGATAGGAAGTTCGATTGTATGACCTGTTGTATCAGCCATAAGTCCACGCATACCTGCAAGCTGTTTGATCTGTTTGTCAGAACCACGGGCTCCTGAATCAGCCATCATAAAGATATTGTTGTATTTGTCAAGTCCTGTAAGAAGCGCTTCTGTAAGCTTATCGTCAGTTGCTTTCCATGTCTCAACAACTTCTTTGTAACGTTCTTCTTCTGTGATAAGACCACGTTTGTAATTCTTTGTGATCTGGTCAACTGTATTCTGAGCTTCTTCGATCATCTGAGGTTTCTGTGGTGGTACAGTCATATCTGAAATAGATACTGTCATAGCAGCTCTTGTAGAGAACTTGTAACCAATTGCTTTTACTTTATCAAGTACTTCTGCTGTCTGTGTAGCCCCATGTGTATTGATAACTTTTTCAAGAATTTGTTTTAACTGTTTCTTACCTACGTGGAAATCAATTTCCAGCTTCAGTTCATTTTCTTTAATACTTCTGTCTACAAATCCAAGATCCTGTGGAATGATCTCATTAAATAAAAGACGTCCTACAGTTGTATCGATTGTACCCTGTTTTACAGTACCATCTGCCATTGTCTTATGAACACGTACTTTTACCTGTGAATGAAGTGTCACATATCCATTTTCATAAGCAAGAAGTGCTTCATTTAAGCTCTTAAAGCACATACCCTCTCCTTTGGCACCTGGTCTTACCTGTGTAAGATAGTAGATACCAAGGACCATATCCTGT
The DNA here is from genome assembly GCA_020024675.1 of Muricomes sp. Taxonomy (GTDB): domain Bacteria; phylum Bacillota; class Clostridia; order Lachnospirales; family Lachnospiraceae; genus JAHHTM01. The sequence continues at coordinate 28,620 of JAHHTM010000001.1, read as the reverse complement.
GAAGGAACAGCTACCGGACCACCATCTGAAGGTTTCAGAAGGTTGTTTGGTGAAAGAAGAAGGAATCGGCACTCAGCCTGAGCTTCTTCAGAAAGTGGAAGATGAACGGCCATCTGGTCACCATCAAAGTCAGCGTTGAACGCAGTACATACAAGTGGATGAAGTTTGATAGCCTTACCTTCAACAAGAATTGGCTCAAATGCCTGAATACCAAGTCTGTGAAGTGTAGGGGCACGGTTTAACATAACCGGATGCTCTTTGATAACTTCTTCCAGAACATCCCATACTTCTGGCTGAAGTCTTTCTACCATTTTCTTTGCATTTTTAATATTATGTGCTGTACCATTTGCTACAAGTTCCTTCATAACGAATGGTTTGAACAGCTCGATTGCCATTTCTTTTGGAAGACCACACTGATAAATCTTAAGTTCTGGTCCTACAACGATAACGGAACGTCCAGAGTAGTCAACACGTTTACCAAGAAGGTTCTGACGGAAACGTCCTGATTTACCTTTCAGCATATCAGATAATGACTTAAGAGGTCTGTTTCCTGGTCCTGTTACCGGACGGCCACGACGACCATTATCGATAAGAGCGTCAACCGCTTCCTGAAGCATACGTTTCTCATTTCGAACAATAATGTCCGGAGCACCAAGTTCAAGAAGTCTTTGAAGACGATTGTTTCTGTTAATAATTCTTCTGTAAAGATCATTTAAGTCAGATGTTGCAAAACGTCCACCATCAAGCTGAACCATTGGACGAAGATCCGGTGGAATAACCGGAATGGCTGTAAGGATCATCCATTCTGGTTTATTTCCTGATTCACGGAACGCTTCTACAACTTCAAGACGTTTAACGATTCTTGCACGTTTCTGTCCTGTTGCATTTTCAAGCTCTGCCTGAAGCTCTGCATAATCTTTTTCAAGATCGATTGCTTCAAGAAGTTCTTTTACAGCCTCAGCACCCATTCCTACACGGAATGATTTATAACCCCATTTTTCTTTTGCTTCCTGATATTCAGCTTCAGAAAGGATCTGCTTGTACTGTAAGTCTGTCTCACCTTTATCAAGAACAATGTAAGAAGCAAAATAAAGTACTCTTTCCAATGTTCTTGGCGAAATGTCAAGGATCAGTCCCATACGACTTGGAATGCCTTTAAAATACCAGATATGAGATACAGGAGCTGCTAATGCAATATGTCCCATACGTTCACGACGTACAGATGCTTTTGTTACTTCAACTCCACATCTGTCACAGATCACGCCTTTGTAACGGATCTTTTTGTATTTACCACAATGACACTCCCAGTCTTTGCTAGGTCCGAAAATTCTTTCGCAGAAAAGACCATCCTTTTCAGGTTTCAGAGTTCTATAGTTAATGGTCTCAGGTTTTGTAACCTCACCTCTTGACCACTCTAAAATCTTTTCCGGTGAAGCCAGCCCGATTTTGATTGCATCAAAAGTTAATGGTTGGTATTGTTGTTCATTATTACTTGTTGGCATAAAAACGGCTCCTCCTATTCTTCATCATTCATATAATCATCAAAGTCCTCAGCTGATTCTTCTTCATACTCAGCCTCTTCAGGTTCTACATCCGTAAGTTCTTCTCCAACAAATTCCTGTTCTGTGAATCCATGTTCACCATAAGATTCTTTATGGTCATGATTACGTCTGTCCCCTTCGATAATAGAACGGATATCTGTATCACCATAATCTACTGTTTCCATGATTTCAACTTCTGTATTGTCATCACGAAGTACACGTACATCAAGTGCCAGTGACTGAAGTTCTTTTAACAGTACCTTGAATGATTCCGGAATACCTGGTTCTGGAATATTCTCGCCTTTGATGATTGCTTCATATGTCTTAACACGTCCGATTACATCATCTGACTTCACTGTCAGAATTTCCTGAAGAGTATAAGAAGCACCATAAGCCTCGAGTGCCCAAACCTCCATCTCTCCGAAACGCTGTCCACCAAACTGAGCTTTACCACCAAGTGGCTGCTGTGTAACGAGTGAGTAAGGACCAGTTGAACGTGCATGAATCTTATCATCTACAAGGTGATGAAGTTTCAGGTAATGCATGTGTCCGATTGTTACACGACTGTCAAAATATTCTCCTGTGCGTCCGTCTCTTAAACGAACTTTACCATCTCTAGAAAGTGGAACTCCCTTCCAGAGTTTTCTATGTTCTCTATTGTCTGAGAGATACTGAAGCACTTCCGGAAGAAGTTCTTCTCCATGTTTTGCTTCGAATTCATCCCATTCAAGATTTACATAATCATTTGCAAGATCAAGGGTATCCATGATGTCAACCTCGTTTGCACCATCGAATACTGGTGTTGCAATGTTAAATCCAAGTGCCTTAGAAGCAAGACTTAAATGGATCTCAAGTACCTGTCCAATGTTCATACGTGAAGGTACACCAAGTGGGTTAAGTACGATATCCAGCGGACGACCATTTGGAAGATATGGCATATCTTCTACTGGAAGTACACGGGAAACAACACCCTTGTTACCATGACGTCCGGCCATTTTATCACCAACAGAGATTTTTCTCTTCTGAGCGATGTAAATACGAACTGCCTGGTTAACTCCTGGAGATAATTCATCACCATTTTCTCTTGTAAATACTTTTGCATCAACAACGATACCATATTCACCATGAGGTACTTTCAATGAAGTATCTCTTACTTCTCTTGCTTTTTCACCGAAGATTGCACGAAGAAGTCTCTCTTCTGCTGTAAGCTCTGTTTCTCCCTTAGGAGTCACTTTACCAACAAGAATATCTCCTGCGCGAACTTCCGCACCAATACGGATGATACCTCTGTCATCCAAATCTTTAAGTGCTTCATCTCCAACACCTGGAATATCTCTTGTAATCTCTTCAGGTCCTAATTTTGTATCACGAGCTTCTGCTTCGTATTCTTCAATATGAACAGATGTGTACACATCATCCTGTACAAGTCTTTCACTTAAAAGTACAGCATCCTCGTAGTTGTAACCTTCCCATGTCATGAAACCGATCAATGGGTTCTTACCAAGTGCCATTTCACCATTTGCTGTAGATGGACCGTCTGCAATAACCTGTCCTTTTTCTACATGCTCACCCTTATTTACGATTGGGCGCTGATTGTAACATGTACTCTGGTTACTTCTTAAGAATTTTGTAAGTTTATATGTTTTTCTTGTACCATTATCTTCTTTGATTGTGATGTCTGTAGATGTAGAGCGCTCTACAGTTCCGGCTTCTTCAGCCACAACACAAACCCCTGAATCGACAGCAGCTTTTACTTCCATACCTGTTCCAACAACTGGAGCTTCTGTTGTAAGAAGCGGCACTGCCTGACGCTGCATGTTTGATCCCATGAGCGCACGGTTGGCATCATCGTTTTCAAGGAAAGGAATCATTGCTGTAGCAACTGAGAATACCATCTTTGGAGACACGTCCATGTAATCAAATTTACTTCTTTCGTATTCCTGTGTCTCTTCACGATAACGACCTGAAACATTTTTACGGATGAAGTGTCCTTCTTCATCAAGAGCCTCATTGGCCTGTGCTACGTGATAGTTATCTTCTTCATCGGCTGTCATGTAAACAACTTCTTCTGTTACGACAGGGTTTTCCGGATTTGATTTATCAATCTTACGGTATGGAGCTTCAATAAAACCATACTGATTAATTCTTGCATATGTTGCCAGAGAGTTGATAAGTCCGATGTTTGGACCTTCAGGAGTCTCGATTGGGCACATACTTCCATAATGTGAATCATGTACGTCTCGAACCTCGAATCCGGCACGATCTCTTGAAAGACCGCCAGGTCCTAATGCTGAAAGACGTCTCTTATGAGTCAGCTCTCCAAGTGGGTTGTTCTGATCCATGAACTGTGATAACTGAGAAGAACCAAAGAATTCTTTCACAGCTGCAGTAACAGGTTTGATGTTAATTAATGACTGTGGAGAAATGTTGTCCTGATCCTGTGTAGTCATTCTTTCACGAACAACTCTCTCAAGTCTTGATAAACCGATTCTGTACTGATTCTGGAGAAGTTCTCCTACAGCACGAATACGTCTGTTACCTAAGTGATCGATATCATCATCATTACCGATACCATATTCCAAATGGATATTGTAGTTGATAGACGCCAAGATATCTTCTTTTGTAATATGTTTTGGAATCAAGTCATGAATATCTCTCTTGATAAGTGCTTTTAATTCCTCGATATCTCCTGCTGACTCTTCGATCAGGCCTGCAAGTACAGGATAGTATACCTGCTCTGTCACTCCTACTTCTTCTGGATCAATGTCCACAACTGCATTCAGATCTACCATCATGTTAGAAAGGATCTTGATGTTACGTTCTTCTTCTCCTTCTACCCATAAGTACGGTACTCCGGCATTCTGAATGTCATTTGCAATTGCTCTTGTAATCTTTGTACCTGCTTCAGCTACGATCTCACCTGTAGAAGTATTTACCACATCTTCTGCAAGAACGCGACCTGTAACACGGTTTTTAAGAGCAAGTTTTTTATTAAATTTATAACGTCCGACTTTTGCAAGATCATAACGTCTTGGGTCAAAGAACATACTTGTAATAAGGCTTTCAGCGCTTTCTACTGCAAGTGGCTCACCCGGACGAATTTTCTTATATAACTCTAATAAACCTTCGTGATAGTTTTCAGCTGTATCTTTACCAAAACTTGCAAGGATCTTAGGTTCTTCACCAAACAATTCGATGATCTCTGCATTTGTTCCAATACCGAGAGCACGGATAAGAACTGTGATAGGTACCTTTCTGGTTCTATCTACACGAACGTAAAAAACATCATTGGAGTCAGTTTCGTATTCCAGCCATGCACCACGGTTTGGAATAACAGTTGATGAATAAAGTTTTTTACCAAGCTTATCGTGTGCGATTCCGTAGTAAATACCAGGGGAACGTACCAGCTGGCTGACAATAACACGCTCTGCACCATTGATAACAAAGGTACCTGTTTTTGTCATGATTGGAAGATCTCCCATAAAGATCTCATGTTCATTAATTTCATCGTTATCTTTGTTGTAAAGTCTCACTTTGACTTTCAACGGTGCTGCATAAGTTGCATCACGCTCTTTACACTCTTCAATTGTGTACTTCACGTCATCTTCGCACAGTTTGAAGTCAACAAATTCCAGACTTAAATGACCACTAAAGTCTGTGATTGGGGAAATATCGTCAAATACCTCTTTCAAACCTTCATCCAGAAACCACTGATAAGAGTCTTTCTGAACTTCGATAAGATTCGGCATCTCTAATACTTCTTTTTGTCTGGAATAGCTCATGCGCATGCTTTTTCCGTTTGTGATGGGACGAATTCTGTTTTTCTCCATTGACATTTCACTCCTCATTTATTTTTTAGCGGGCCCCCAGGCTGCCCAAAATACTCCGTTTTCTACTAAATTTCAGTAAAATCTGGAAAGAGCCTTGTGACGTAAAACCGTCACTACAATGGCATACCTTTCCATAATAGTGCATTTTTTACTATATCACAAAGCTCTTCTTTCTGTCAATATGTTTTCAACTAATTTCTCAAAAACCTTATAACATCTTTCTATATCCGCTTTATCCACATATTCATCTGGTTTATGCGCCAGTTTTAACTTACCCGGACCATAAGACATACAGTTTTTATTAAGAAGCTTTCCAGCTATAACTGCCGTATCGGTATATCCCGGAAAAGCGGAAACTTTTGCAGGACTCTTCGTAACTTCTTCTACCGCTTTTATAAGCTTTTTCATAAGCGGAGAATCCATATGTGTTTCAACCGGCGGTCGATCACCTGTTATTTTATAGTTACATTTTATTCCTTGAACTTCTTCTTCACCAAATTGAATTGCATCTTTTACAAGTTCTTCCGCTTTTTGCGTACTCATTGGTGGTACAAGTCTCATGTCTATTGTAAGTTTACAGCAATCCGGAACAACATATGGACTATATCCACCTTTTATCATGCCGAACGTAACTGTAGATTTCCCAAGTTCCGAATGTATCGGACAAATTTGGATTTGTTTTCTAATGTAAGAAATAACTTCTGCCATTCCCGCAATCGCATCTGCGCCTTTTTCCGGCATGCTAGCATGGGCTGTTACTCCTTTTATTTCTATCTCAAACCAGGTTCTGCCTTTATGCGCCATCTGAATCTGTCCATCTGTAGGTTCCATGTCTACGATCAGATCCTCTTTTGACACCCAGCCATCCATGATTACTTTTTCAACACCAGTCATATCTCCTTCTTCATCCACCGTTCCGATAAAAACGAGTGGGCTTTTCAGAGAAACATGTTCGTTTTTTATTTTTTTTGCCGTATCTGTAAATATGCTCAAAGCACATGCAAGTCCAGATTTCATGTCACAAGATCCCCTGCCATACAATCTGTCTTTTGTTTCTTCTACAGCAAATGCTTTTTTTGTCCATCTATCACCCTTTACAACTGTATCCATATGACAGATAAAGACAAGCGCCGGTCCTTTTGTTTTTCCTGGAAGAATTGCACGCACATTGCACCGGCCCGGCCAGACTTCTGATTTTTCTGCCTTGATTTCATTTTTTGCAAAGTAACCGCAGATAAAATCAGATATTTCTTTTTCATAGCTTCCCGGATTTGTACTCTCTATATTTACAAGCTGTTTTGTCAGCTCAACAACTTTAGAACTAATACCTTCCATATTCATAACGTCCTTCATTAACAAAAAGAGACACTGCAGTGCGCAATGTCTCTTCTAAAATAAGCATAATAACCAGATTATTTAAGGTTAACTTCTGCTCCCTGCTCTTCAAGTTTAGCTTTGATTTCTTCAGCTTCTGCTTTAGAAACACCTTCTTTAACTACCTTTGGAGCTCCGTCAACTACTTCTTTAGCTTCTTTAAGTCCAAGTCCTGTGATTTCACGAACAACTTTGATAACTTTAACTTTAGATGCTCCTGCAGAAACTAATTCTACATCGAACTCATCTTTCTCAGCTGCTGCTGCTGCGCCGTCTCCAGCTGCTGCTGCAACTACAACACCTGCTGCTGCAGATACACCGAATTCTTCTTCACAAGCTTTTACTAATTCATTTAATTCTAATACTGATAACTCTTTGATTGCTTCAATCATTTCAGCTGTTGTCAATTTAGCCATTATAATATCCTCCATTAACTTATTTCAGGATTTCTTCATCCTGCATTTAATATTTTTCTTTTGCTTACCTTTGGTAAGACTTCATTGTTTTGCTTATTCAGCAGTTGTCTCTGCTGCTTCCTCTACTGGAGCTGCTTCGCCGTCTTTTTCTGCAATCTGCTTAATAACACGAGCAAAATTGGTAATAGGTGACTGCATGCTTCCAAGTAATCTGGAAAGTAATACGTCTCTTGATGGAATCTTAGAAACTTCTGTAAGACCTGCAACGTCATATACTGTTCCTTCAACTACACCACCTTTTAATTCAAGTTTATCTGCAGTTTTAGCAAAGTCACAGATGATTCTTGCTGGTGCTGTCGCATCATCTTTAGAAATAGCGATTGCGCTTGGTCCTTCCAGACATTCTGTAAGTCCTTCAAATTCAGTTCCTTCAAAAGCTCTCTTCATCATAGTGTTTTTGTATACTTTGTATACAACACCTGCTTCTCTGAGCTGTTTACGAAGCTCTGTATCCTGAGCTACTGTTAATCCACGGTAGTCAACAAGAACAACAGACTGAGCGTCTTTGATCTCTTCTGAAATTTTCTCAACGATTGGTTGTTTTAATTCAACTTTTGCCACGTTTAGGTACACCTCCTTATTTTATTGTGCGTGTACTGCCAAACAAAAAAACTTCCATGTCCGAAAACATGAAAGTTCAAAAATTCATAAATTAGAATTCTGATCTTCCTCGGCAGGTGTTTTTACCTTACGCCTTACGGCACCTGCTGTCTTCGGCAGTCAATTGCTTTATTACATTAACATCTCTTTAATAGTTTGTCAATACTATTTTTTATTTTTCTAAAAAAACTGCTGTACTCAGATTCAGCTCCTCTGAACACAGCAGTTTTATATATTTTTTGAATTCTCTCGCTGTCTACAAAAACTTAAGCAAGTTTCATTGGGTTAACCTTAACACCAGGTCCCATTGTAGATGTCAGTGTAACGCTCTTTAAGTACTGACCTTTAACAGCTGCTGGTTTAGCTTTAAGAATTGCATCAATAAGCGTCTGGAAGTTGTCCGCTAACTGCTCCTCAGTAAAGGAAGCTTTACCAACTGGTACATGGATAATGTTTGTTTTGTCCAATCTGTACTCAATCTTACCAGCTTTGATATCGTTGATTGCTTTTGTTACGTCCATAGTAACTGTACCAGCTTTTGGGTTTGGCATAAGACCTTTTGGTCCAAGTACACGACCAAGACGTCCAACAACTCCCATCATGTCTGGTGTAGCAACAACAACATCGAACTCGAACCATCCTTCGTTCTGGATCTTAGGAATCAGTTCCTGTCCTCCAACGTAATCTGCTCCAGCTGCTAAAGCTTCTTCAGCTTTTGCATCTTTAGCAAATACAAGGATACGAACTTTTTTACCTGTTCCGTGTGGAAGTACAACTGCACCACGAATCTGCTGGTCAGCGTGACGTCCATCACAACCTGTTCTGATATGAGCTTCGATTGTCTCATCAAATTTAGCTACTGCTGATTTTTTAACTAATGCAACTGCTTCTTCTTTTTCGTAAAGATTTCCTCTTTCGATTAATTTAGAAGCTTCGATATATTTCTTTCCGTGTTTCATTTAAAATAACCTCCTTGTGGTATTGGCGGGAACTTATCCCCTCCCACTTAATTCAACTTCGTTAAGTGATCGTATTATTCTACAACTGTTACTCCCATAGAGCGGCATGTACCTTCAACCATGCTCATAGCTGCTTCAATTGTTGCAGCGTTTAAGTCTGGCATCTTTGTATTAGCGATTTCTTCTACCTGAGCTTTTGTGATTGTTGCAACTTTGTTCTTGTTAGGAACACTTGATCCTGACTTAAGATTACAAGCTTTCTTAATAAGAACTGCTGCTGGTGGTGTTTTTGTAACGAAGCTGAAGCTTCTGTCATTGTATACTGTAATAATAACAGGAATGAGCATTCCACCCTGATCTGCTGTTCTTGCGTTGAACTGTTTTGTAAATTCAACGATATTTACACCATGCTGTCCAAGTGCAGGACCAACCGGTGGTGCTGGAGTTGCTTTTCCAGCTGGAATCTGTAATTTAATATATCCTTCTACTTTTTTTGCCATTTTTAATTACCTCCTTGTGGTATTGGCGGGACAAACCGTCCCTCCCACGGTTTTTTAATCCATCTTTTTTACTTCTGCAAAGTCAAGCTCTACAGGCGTCTCACGCCCGAATAACTCAACATTGATGCACAAGCTCTGTTTCTGTTCGTTCAGCGACTGAACTACACCGACAGTTCCTTCCCAGGCACCGCTCAACACAGATACCATGTCACCAATCTCAAAGTCTGAGAAAATATGTTCTTCACTTATTCCAAGTCTTAACATCTCATCCTCTTCAAGTGGAACCGGTTTTGATCCTGGTCCGACAAATCCGGTGACTCCTCTGGTATTACGAACTACATACCATGTGTCATCATTCATGATCATGTGTATCATGACATACCCTGGAAACATTTTCTTCTGGCTTGCTTTTTGAACTCCATTTTTAAGTTCAACAACTTCCTGCATAGGAACACGTACCTCAAGAATCTGCTCTTCCAGGTGACGGTTTTCAATCGCCTTATCAATATTCGCTTTTACTTTGTTTTCATACCCAGAATAAGTATGAACTACATACCATTTTGCCTCTGACATAAAATCACCTTTCTGTCTGGCCTGTTATCTGACCAGAAAATCAATTCCATACTTTAAGACTGCATCGATAACTGTGATCAATGCTCCAAGTAATATTGAAACTGAGACAACTGCTGTAGTCTGTTTTGCAAGTGTGTTCTTGTCTGGCCAAATAACCTTGTTAAACTCAGCCTTTAAACCTTTAAACCAGCTTTTCTTCTGAGTCTTGGTTGTTTTTTCACTCATGACATCCACTCCTTCCAACGACTATTTTGTCTCTTTGTGCAGTGTGTGAGATTTGCAGAATTTGCAATATTTTTTAGTTTCCATACGCTCAGGATGAGATTTCTTATCCTTTGTCATATTGTAGTTACGATTTTTGCATTCTGTACATTCCAATGTGATTCTTGTGCGCACAACTTCCACCTCGCTTTTTTTTTATTAACTTCGTGTTACATGATGGTTGCGAAGCCATCAAATTTTTAGGCATAAAAAAAAGACCTACTTCCATTCGCTAGAGCATTGTATCATGTTCTTGCCATGAAAGTCAAGTCTTTTCCTTTTATTTTATTCCTCTTCTGAGTTATAAACTCGATTCATTTCGCTTGATTCATCAGCTTTTTTGTTTGCATCTTCCGGACTTTGGAATGTTGGTACTGTCTTACGAATTGCAGCAAGCACATTCTCTTTTCCTTCTTTTTCTACTGCATCAAGAAGAATCTCAAGTTTTTCATCCACTTCTTCTCTTGACAGTGGAGTGTCTCTTTCTATAAAGATCAGATCATTTGAAGTCTTGTCCAGCTCTTCTGTTTTCATGAGAAGTTCTTCATAAAGTTTTTCTCCCGGTCTAAGTCCTACTTCGATAATATCAATATCTTCATATGGTTTCAACCCAGAAAGTCTTATCATATTTTCTGCAAGATCAAGAATCTTAACCGGTTTACCCATATCGAGAACGAAAAGCTCTCCGTTATGCGCCATAGCTCCTGTTTCAAGTACAAGACCTACCGCCTCTGGAATTGTCATAAAGTAACGGATAATTCTTTTATCCGTAAGTGTAATAGGTCCTCCTGCTGCAATCTGCTTTTTAAACAACGGAATAACAGATCCATTACTTCCAAGAACATTTCCAAAACGCACCGCTGTGAATTCTGTTTTACTGTTAGCACGACACTGTAAAACCATTTCACAAAGACGTTTGGATGCACCCATGATATTTGTCGGATTAACCGCCTTATCTGTTGAAATAAGGAGCATTTTCTGTACCCCATATTTTTCTGCCAGATTTGCAACATTATAGGTTCCCATAACATTATTCTTGATTGCTTCGCAGCCACTATTTTCCATCAATGGCACATGTTTGTGAGCCGCTGCATGGAATACGATATCAGGTCTTTCTGTACGGAAGATTTCTTCCATACGTTTTATGTCACGTACAGAAGCAATAACTGTATTAAGATTAAGCTGTCCTGCATATTTTCTTATAAGCTCTTGTTGAATTTCATAAGCATTATTTTCATAAATATCAAGAATGATCAGTTTCTTTGGATTCATACTCGCAATCTGACGGCATAATTCTGAACCAATCGAACCACCTCCACCAGTAACAAGAACTGTCTTATCATCATAAAACTTCTCAGTCTCTGTTCCATTAATCTTAAGACTTTTTCTAAATAAAAGATCTTCAATCTTAAATTCACGAAGTGTTCTCTTATCTCCATATTCCTGATTTTCTTCTAATGGATAACTGTAGATTTTAACTTTACATTCCGTTTGTTTATAAAGCTCATATAATCTTCTTTTTTCTTCTGGTGACGCATCCGGAATCGCAACGATAATTTCCTGAATCGGCAACTTTTTAATACGTTCGATAATGCTGTCATTTTCCGGAAAAACAGGAAGCCCATTAATATTATTTCCTATCTTATCCAGATCTTTATCGATAAAACAATATGGATTGTAATGAGAATTCGGATTTCTTTTCAGTTCTTCCGCAAGAGAAGCACCTATATTTCCTGCACCAACGATTGCTACATCAATCTTATGGATCTCCTCCTCATCTTCTTTTGAATTCATTCTTGATTCTACTGTTTTATTTTTGTATGCATATGAAAACTGATAGCAGAAACGAATTCCAAGTGTAGCAAGCATAACAGCCATAACTGTAACAACAGAATAAGCAATTCCTAAATTGATTGAGGGATTAAAATAAGCAATCACCATATAAACAATTCCACCAACTGCATCTGCCAACATAAGTTTTAGATACGATACCACACTTGCATATCTCCATATACTTCCATATGTTTTAACAATCATTCTCGCGATCATGATGCATACGTATAACATGAGTGCCTTTATAAAGCTGTACTCACCATGAACAGTGATTGAATAAATCTTCATTCCGCTTGTGAAAGCCATTATATAATAAATTATCGCAAACAGTATTGTATCGATCAGCCATAACTGCACTTTTCTTTTATTTATGCTCATTTTATCTTCACTCCACTCTTTCTAAGCTCTTTCTCAATCTACCTATCGAAATTCTTTTGCACTTTCAAGAACGATCTGATTCATTTCTTCCATTCTTCGTTCTATATCTTTTGCTAAAGCGACCTGACATTTTGTGCGGACAAGATTATGTTCCGGATAATTTATTTTGAAATACGGACTACCTTGAATATAATCATCCAAAAAACGAACTGCCTGCTCACATGTAAGCACAAAACAGCCTTGCGCCAGTGTTTCAATCTCACGATCTGTAAGAACTTTAGCTGTTGCTGACAAGAATCCCTCTGCAAAAGCACGGAAAACCTCCATATTAACCCCTACTTTTTCAAGGTCTTTGCAGTCCTCTTCTACATAATTTCCTGCAAAACGAATAGCATCCCCGAAATCATGACCAACAAGTCCGGGCATAACTGTATCAAGATCAATAACCACAAGTGGATTCTGACTGTCTTTTTCAAACAACACATTATTAATCTTCGTATCATTATGTGTTACTCTAAGTGGCAGTTCGCCTCTTTCAAGCATATCTGTCAATTCACACGCCTTGTCCTGCACTGCTAATAGATACTCAATCTCCTCACGAACCTCTTCTACTTTTCCACAAGAATCAGCTTCAATATGTTTGATCATAGTCTCATAGCGTTTACGTGTATTATGAAAATCCGGAATCGTATCATAAAGCTCGGAAACATCAAAATCCGAAAGACTCATCTGAAATTCTCCGAACTCTTTACCTGCATTATATACTACCATCAGATCATCACACACGTTGTATGTCGTTGATGTGATGTAGTTAAACAATCTCCAGAATCCATCGTTTTCAAAATAATATGTCTTACCTTCTTTTGTTCGATAAAACTTAAGTGTTGTACGTTCTGGACGTTTGTTTCTAAGGTGTTCTGTCACCTTATCAATATTTTCCATGACCTGAACAGGATTTTTGAAAACGTATGTATTTACTGCCTGTACAATATAAGATTCTTCTCTTCCATCATCCTCGATAAAAGTAACTTTATATGTACGATTAATATTTCCAAGTTTAATCTCTTCATAAGATTTAAACTTCCCTGAAATACAGAAAATATCACAAATTTCCTGTAACTTCTTCTGTGTATCTGTTTCCATGAACGAATCTCCCCATATATATTTTCAATTTTATCTTCACTTAGTCGAATCCATATACGCTTTGTCAGTATAGCATATTTCAATATCGTTTGAAATAGATTTTGTAACAATTATGTCTAATTTGTAACATTTTTGTTTTGTCTTTCTTTTCTATCACTTTGGGTCACAAGCTTTACGACAGTGCCCGACAACAGAAATAAAGCAATAAGATTTGGTATGGACATAAGACCATTAAACACTTCCGCTACACTCCATAAAACGCCAAGATCTGAAGTTGCTCCTATTATTGCAACCAAAGCATAAATCGTCATAAATGGACGATTTACTTTCGATCCAAACAGAAATTCCAGGCATCTTGTTCCATAAAGTCCCCAACTTAATATAGTAGAAAATGCAAAACAGCATAATGCCAATGCTGTAAATACTGACACCCAGTTTCCATATGTAGCTGTAAAACCACTGATTGTCAATTCTGCGCCTGCATTTGTACCATATGGCACCTGAATTCCACTACATAAAATCACAAGTGCTGTCATCGTACATATAAGGATTGTAACCACAAACACTTCGAAAACTCCAAAAAGTCCCTGTTTTACTGCGTCATCTGTATCTGCCGCTGCATGTGCTATTGATGCTGTACCAAGACCTGCTTCATTCGAAAAGATCCCCCTTGATATTCCCTTTTTCATACTAAGGAAAACACTTCCGATCACTCCCCCGGTTACCGCAGAAGGCTGAAATGCACCCTGAAATATTGCACCAAATACAGTTGGAATATTTTGATAATTTAAAATAATCACTCCAAGTGCAAGTACAATATAAAATACTGCCATCCCTGGAACCAGTTTTTCTGTAACCTTTCCGATTCGTTTAATTCCTCCTAGCAATACCATTGCAACCAAAACTGCCATAATGATTCCTAATGTAAGGTTAAATGCCGGTAATTTATTTTCTGTGACCAAATTAAAATTGAGCAAAGCGGAATCGATCGCTGTTACGATTGTATTCGCCTGCGTAGCATTTCCCGTACCAAAAACCGCAAGCACACCTAGTATAGAAAACACTGCTGCAAGCCACTGCCACTTTTTGCCAAGACCATTTTTGATATAATACATCGGTCCCCCAACGTAATCGCCTTCTTTATTTTTCTCACGAAAATGAACCGCAAGAGTCACTTCTGAAAATTTCGTGCACATTCCAAGAAGTGCTGACATCCACATCCAGAATACCGCTCCCGGCCCTCCGATTGCGATTGCTCCTGCAACACCTGCTATACTTCCCGTTCCAACTGTAGCTGCGAGTGCTGTACATACCGCCTGAAATGGCGTTACGCTGCCATTGTCCGCTTCTTTCTTATCAAAAATCTTTCCAACGGTTACTTTAAAAGCATAACCAAATTTTCTAAATTGAATAAAATTTGTGCGAACCGTAAGAAAGATTCCAACCCCGACCACAAAAATCATAGCCGGAATCCCCCACACAAATCCGTTTACAGCTTCAATAATTGTCTTGACCTTTTCCAAAATAATTCCTCTTTCTTCCAAAATTCAACATAACTTATATCATATCACATTTTTCTTTATTGGGATATGAGAATTTTTTATAATCGATTTTCAATGTTTAAACACATATTTCTGCTATATAATATAATAAATATTATTTTTAGGAGGTTATTGTATGTGCACATCTCTCAGTTATAGAAAAAGCGATCATTATTTTGGTCGTAATCTTGATCTTGAATATTCTTATAACGAAAAAATCGTTATCACCCCAAGAAATCATCTTTTCCCCTTAAGAAACGGAAAAGATTTTTATACAAAATATGCCCTTATTGGAACTGCTGCTGTTCTAAATGATTACCCTCTTTACTATGAAGCTTCCAACGAAAAGGGCCTTGTCATGGCCGGCTTGAACTTCCCCGGAAATGCCCGCTATCTGGATTCTAAAGAAGATACAGATAATATTACTCCATTTGAATTTATTCCCTGGTTATTAGGACAGGCCTCAACTCTGTCTGAAGCAAAAAAATTATTGCAGAATTTAACACTCACAAATATTCCTTTTGCAAAAGAAATGCCTCTTTCCCCTTTGCATTTTATGATCAGTGATAAAGAAAATTCCATTGTTGTTGAGCCAATGGAAGATGGTCTGCACATTTATGATAACCCTTATAATGTAATGACAAATAATCCTCCATTTGAATATCATATGTGGAATATGAATAATTACATGAACCTTACCCCCGAAATCGGCAAAAACAACTTTAGTCCTGAATATGAATTAAAAACGTACTGTGTTGGTATGGGAGCAATCGGACTTCCAGGTGACACATCCAGCGCCTCTCGTTTTGTCCGTGCCGCATTCAATCTCACAAATGCTCCTCTTGAAGACAATGAAGATGCAAATGTAACTCAGGTCTTCCACATTCTAGACTCTGTATCTATGCTGAAAGGATCTACTCTTACGGAAGACAAAAAAAATGATATAACATTATATAGTTGCTGTATAAATGCTGACAAAGGAATTTTTTATTATAAAACTTACGATAATAATCAAATCAATGCCATTTGCTTAAATCGGGTAAATCTAGACGGCGACCACCTCTATATTTATGCTTTAAATAAAAAACAGCATGTCAACTATCAAAACTAATAAAAAGGGATTTTCAACCATTTAGCTGAAAATCCCCTTTTTTACTTTTGTAAAATTTCTTTATCATTTCCAAGATCAAACACACCTTCAAATGCAGTACATGACATTACTTCCTGCAATATCGCCACATTATCATATGCCAACTTTACATCGCTTCCTGTAAGTTTCTTCACATCCTGTGCTGTGACAACTTTAATCCGCACTTCGTCTCCTACATTATACTTCCATTCCACATACTCCAGATTTCCAGTCATTGCAATTAAGACTGCCGAATACGCCTCCATATACGTTTCTTTTGCTGTGACCATATCTTCTGTTATGACCCTGTCTAGATACAGCCTGCACCCATACGGCTCTTGATCTGTAAACAACTCCATAGTTGCATTTCCAAGAGTGTTATACATGTTCAGCATTTCTATAGTCTTTCCATTATCCGGAGCAGAACCAATGTATAAGTGTTTTGTTGCGTAAATTTCAGATGTCTGCCTGGAAATTTTCGTTCCATCTTTATAAACAGTTCTTCCACCTATCTCAATTTCTTTTGGAATACGATTCAATTCCGTACGAAACCAAATTTTCTTATTCATCCTGTAATTAAATAAGATTCGAGGAACTGCCTCTATGGTAAGCTCCATTTTATCTTCATTGCCATCAAATGAAATTGCCGTTACCCCATAATGATCATCTTGTAGTTCTCCTTGAATTTCAAAATAATGCGTCCCGTCTTCTGACTTTGTAATATCCCATTGACAATCAATTTCATCAAAACTTACCGTTCGATTTAATCCATATCTGGTCACCAAAGCCAAAACAATAAATAAGACCACTGCGATTCCCAAACCAAAAGCGAACATTTTCTTTCTGGAATGTTTTTGAATTCCCTTTAGATAATCCACTTCTTTTTCCAGATCGTAATTCGTTTCCACAACTTCGTCCGGTTCTTTCATCCGCTCATATGCCTCTGTGCATTTCGCACAGTTTTGAAGATGTTCTTTTACTGCTTCATTTGTAACATTACTTGTAAGTCCTTCCACATATCCTGGCAGAAGATCTTTTACAATTTCACATTTTAATTTATCAGTCATCTCTCTTCTCCTCACCTTCTAATGCTTTCCGAAGTTTCTCTTTTCCCCGGTAAAAAATGATTCTACACCAGTTTTCACTTTTGCCAAAAATCTCTCCGATTTCTTTATATGAAAGACTTCCATATATACGTAGATAGACAACTTCTCTTTCTGGATCTTTCAACCTGTGAACTTTCTTTAACAACTCTACCTTTTGTAATTTTTCTTCCACTTCCTCATGTGGGCTAGCTTTTCCTTTTATTTGTTCATCAAGTTGTTCATAATACCTGTTTTTTCGATAATGCTCCTTCAGAAGATTTCTTGCTATTCCACAAAGCCAGGTGGAAATTGCGCTATTCCCCTGAAATTTATCTATATTCTGAATTGCCCGATAAAAAGTTTCCTGGGTAAGTTCTTCTGCTACTTGTTCACACTGACACTGAGAAATAAGAAACTTATACACAGTTTTAGCATGCTGGCTGTAGATTTCTTCCATGGAATGCATGTATCACTTCCACCTCCCATCTTTTTGTTGTTCTATATGTAAGTGACTTTTTTAAGAGAAATGTTACAGATAAATTTATTTTTTTATAAAGGACAATGATATCTTGGCTGCCCTTTACTCTTTTTCCCATATTCTATTGCCTCTACAGGACAATTTGTAATACATGCCATACAATGTGTACAGTTTTCTCCCCATACCGGCTTTCCTTTTTTTAACGTAATATTTTGAAGTGGACATGAGTTTTCGCATTTCCCACATCCGATACAATTATTTTTTGCATAAAACTTCTTTGCTTTTACAAATATCGGATAAAATGCATCATTTACAATGCCACTTTTAACTTTGTCCAAAAAAGATGGTTGCTTTTCTGGTATCACCTCTCCATTTATTATAGATTCTGCTACCTGTAAAATAGTTGATTCCGCCTTCTCAACAATCTTTATTGCCTCCTCTTTTTCTGGTGCTTTAAACATGGCAATATAATTTTCGGGCATTACAATCGATTCGTATCCCATATATTCCAATTCTTTTTCCTCACATAACTTTTTCAGGTATGCACCGGCATCTCCTGTATCAGATCCACATGTCATAAGGAAATAGACTTTCTGTCCCTTTAAATATTTATTCTTTTTAATCCATTCTTCTACTACCCTTGGAATCCTCCATGCGTACGTCGGTGTTACAAATGTAACAACCTGACTTTTGGGAATGCGAAGCATATTTTCAGACATCAGGCTGGCTGTAATCGATAAAATACTATCACTAATCTCTGCTGAAATCTTTCTTGCCACATACTCACTGTTTCCTGTTCCACTAAAATATAAAATCATGTTTTTACTTCCTTTTTGTATTCGTTTTTCTCTTATTTCCGTGAAATATTATATCATATCCTTTAGAAAAGAAAAAAGGTGAAACAGCCAACTTTCTGGCCACTCCACCTTTTTATTTTCTTTCTAAATCATCTGATTTACTGTTTTGTACTTATAGATCTTCTCTGCATGATTTTGCTCTTCCGTTTCCATATCATTTAAAAGTCTTCTGATATTTGGATCTGCAAACTGGAACAAGTTAAAATCATATGCAGAAGATACATATTTTTCTGTAGTGATGGCATCTGTACAAAGGAACTTATCATTCTCCTTGTCAGCCTGCATAAAACTTCCTGTATAAGTCGCTGTTGGATTATAATCTTCACCAGCTTTATCTTTCGTATCAACAGCTACACATTCTCCATGTAAAAGTTTATCTAACGAATCAAAATGTTGTTGTTCCTCTTTTTGAATAGATTCAAACAAATCTTTCAAAACCGGGTCTTTTGCCATCTGTTTTCCTTTTTCATATTTGTCTACACACATCTGCTCCTGATCCTTTAAATCAGTAATTACAAAACGCTGTTTTTCAGTAAGATTCACAATCATACTGCTACCTCCTTTATATCTTTAATCGAAATACAAGGATAGTATGTCAGCTTCTTACCAACTTTATTCGTCCTCAAACTGAAACAACTCTTCCACTGTGGTTTCAAATATTTTTGCGATATCCATAGCCAGTTTTAAAGACGGATTATATTTTCCTTTTTCCAAATTTCCAATGGTTTCTCTACGGACATTTACAAGACCCGCCAGATCACTCTGACTCATATTGTACCTTGCCCGATATTCTTTAATTCGCGTCTGAAATCCCAATTTTACACATCCTTTACTCTTCTTCGATCATCTTCTTTTCCTGTCTTCTAAACTTCATCATACTGATCGTAAATACCAGTATCATTACAACCAGGTTAACACACAATGTAAAAAATGCAATGATATATTGCTCCACTGCAAAAGAAGGTAACGTAACCAGGTTCGCCGAAAATGGATTGTCAACTTTTGGGATCTTACCCGTCATCATCATTCCTCTTATGAACATCCAGACAAACACCCCGATATCCAACAAGAAAACAGTCCAAAACCCCCTCGAACTCGCTTTACGAACATTTTCCCAGAACAATTCATCTGCCTGCATCTTTGTATATGAAAAAAAAGTAAAGCATAGCAGAAACGGAATAAACACAGGTACAAAGAAAATCGTCCCTATAATTCCAAAGACACCAAGCCAGCCAATATAAGAAATGGGATTTGCCTTAAAATGTTTTTTCAAAAATTTCTTCATTTTCTCCACCTCCATGTGTGAAATACTCCTCCTTATGTTATAAATATATCGCATATTTCTTTTAATTTCAAGATATGATATAGTTAGTTAAAAAGAAAGGAGATTCCTTCATGACAGATACTAACCGAGAGAAGAAATTATTAAAACCAGGCACCATCGTATCCCATTTCAAAAGAGATCTGACCTCCAGTACAGACCCATTTCAATACTTATACGAAATAACCGGCATCTGTCTCCACAGTGAAACTATGGAAGAACTTGTTGTATATAAAGCATTATATGGTTCAATGAAATTATACTGTCGACCAAAGGATATGTTTTTAAGTCTTGTAGACCGTGAAAAATATCCGGATGCAAAACAGACCTATCGCTTCGAATATTATTGTAATTCTTTTTCTGAAATATAATAAAAAATGCGTACCGCAAATATGGTACGCATTTATTATTCTTCGTTAATGTTCAAAATATTTTTCAACAAACCTGTCTATTTTTTCTGCATACAAATCTGATGATGTGTACATACTTTCAATGTGTCTTGTATTAGATGGGAAGAAATAATCTTTTTCTCCCTGATACAATTCATACAATTCCGGTCCATTTTTAAAAGGAACAAGCTTATCATCTCTTCCATGCACAAACAACATTGGAATTTTTGATTTTTCAAGACTCTTCGTCACATCAGAATCATCCAGGTCATATCCCGCAAAAATCTTATTGATCCATCGAAGTGGCTGATACATAGGTCCTACCTGATGTTTAAGCGAAGCTTTTGCATTTTTATAACCACTGTCTTCTATAATAAATTTTACATTGGAAGGACACTTGCTGCTCATCTGCATTACTGTTGCCCCACCCATAGAAAATCCATGAAGTATGATCTGAATATCATCCCCAAACTTTTCCTTCAGAAAATCAATCCATTGAAGACAATCCTTTGTTTCTAATATATCAAATCCGATATAGTTTCCTTTACTTTCTCCAGAAGCAGTATGATCACAACAAAAAACATCAATCCCGCGTTTTTTATAGTACTCATAATACATTCCTGCTGTGTCAGCATGTTCTGAACGATATCCGTGGATAATAAACGCAATCTTCTTTCCTTCCGCACCAAATGGATAATAAAACCCTTTTAATTTCTCTCCTCTTTCGGATTTCATTATATATTCTTCATGATAGCGCTTTCTAAGTCTGTCCGCAGCCGCATTTTTTACACGATAATAATTTTCTTCATGTCCTTTTGTATCAAACAAAAGGGAAAACAATGCTGAACTTTTTCTACAAAATACATAGCGATAAAGTTCTTCTGTCATAACTGCTGCTCCTATTGCCGGAACAGCCAGTAATCTTTTTGTTCCTTTTTTCATTTTATTCCTCTCTTATTTCACCGGAAGCATTGCCCCTATACTTGCAAGCAATGTACATATAACAACAAAAATCTGGAACGGCAATGTGCCGAATTTCCCTACAAGTTCAGATGAGTGATGCCTTTTTCTCGACAAATTATATGCCACGATAATTCCTACTCCTGTGACAACCTGAATGATACTTGCAAATCTTGTAAATCCTACAAAAGTTGATGCACCGAAAAATGCAATAACAAGACATGGAAGGGATGCCACAAGCCAGCTTAAACGGATATTCCAATGAGTCTGCTCATGGACAATGTCACGCAGATTTAAGGTATTTGCCCAAAATGAAGTTGCCAGTGCCATCAGTGTAAATATGTAGCCGATCACACTTACCCATCCACCTAGATGAGCTGCCAGATCCACAAGTGCCCCGTCTTCTGAAATATTTTTTCCTGCTCCTAAAAGGGTCATGATCGTGATCATAAGGATCAGACCAACATTGATGGCAAGTCCGGTTGCAATCGATGCACGGATCTTTTTGATATCACCTTCTAATCCTTTTACAACCTGTGGTGTAGACATAACTGCTGACAACGAAAAAGCAACCATGCTATAAAGAGCAAGTACATTTGTAATTCCATGCCAACCTGTTGGAAGGTCGCTCATCTCTGACATCAATGTGGCGATAAGAAGTATGCCAATCACACCAATCATCGAACTGACTGCAAGCTTTTCACAAATGCCCACAAGCTTCATCCCGATAAATACAACTCCTGCACCAATCACATAAAAAATGATCATGCCGACTGCATCCGGAAGACCAAACCAGGAACGAAATACCGCTGCTGCTCCTGTAAGAAATGCACTGACATTTACGATCACAGAAATTCCCAGCGTAACAAAAGCTGTCCATGTAAGTATCTTCTTAATCTTCCCTGAGAAAAGTTCCGCATCCAGACAACTGATAAACTGTGCACCATCATTATTATACGATAATTCCGCAATAATAAGGTGCAGGACTACATTAAACAAATAACAAAACGTAATAATCAGTAGGATCTCACGCATACTATTGTGCGCTGCCAGAAAAGGAACCGATAATATTCCCGAACCTACACCATGTCCTACAATAATACTCGTAGCCTCAAAAAATGTAAGCTTTGATTCTCCTTGTATCTTTTTCATTTTTTCCTCCATGTACTTAAAATCCTATTGAAAATATTATAATCGACTGCTCATAAAAGTGTCAAGAAATATGCGTATTCCCATTGTTTTCCGTGACAAAGAGGACTATAATTTAAACGTTATATTTAAAATATAAACTTTGGGAGAACTTCAGATGAAATGTAGAAATTATGGGCACCGTGGATTCAGCGGCTGCTATCCAGAAAATACAATGCTTGCTTTTAAAAAAGCATTAGAAGCAGGCTGTGAAGGAATTGAATTAGACGTACATTTAACAAAAGATAATCACCTTGTCATCATTCATGACGAAAAAATTGACCGCACCTCTGATCAGAGTGGTCTTGTCAAAGATATGACTTATGAGGAACTGTGCAAAGTGGATTTTTCCTACAAATACGCCGGACAATTTGGTTTTCAGAAAATTCCTACACTTAGAGAATATTTCGAATTCGTGAAAGACAAAGATATTATTACCAACATCGAATTAAAAACCGGTGTGTATGAATATCCCGGAATTGAAAAAGCTGTTTATGATATGATCTGTGAATTTGGTTTACAGAAAAAAGTTGTCATTTCTTCTTTCAATCACAATTCTGTTATGAGAATGAAAGCTCTTGCCCCTGACCTTGAATGCGGTTTTCTTACCGAAACATGGATTCTTGATGCCGGTTCTTATGTATCTACCCATAAGATTGAAGCTTATCATCCAGACTTCCACATGCTGACAGAAAAAGAAACTGCTGATTTGAAGGAACATCATGTAAAGATCAATACATGGACTGTAAATGAAGAAAAAGACATTTTAGATATGATCCAGAAAGAGGTCGATGGAATCATATCCAACTATCCTAACCGTGTAGCAGTCTTATTAAAACAAACTGGACTTCGTTAAAACAAATAAAACCTGCCGGATCACCCGACAGGTTTTATTATTTTCCTTACACTTGAACACCTTCGTCACACTTTGTTCCCTGAACTAAAAAGTACAGTAAAACAATCTGTCCAATAATCGGAACGAATATCATAAATACCAGATACCAAACTTTTCCGGCATCTCGAAGACGACGCACTAAAATTGCGATCATCGGAAGAATTACTGCAAGTTCATAGATCAAAATGATAATGGACATGAACGGAAAAAATTCTAGTAATACATACAGTGCCATAATCACAAGAATGTTAAACAAAATAGCCATCCAGTAACCTTTTCTTGACGTACGATCCTTGAAATTTGCATAATTTTTCCACATTGCTATATATTCATTCATATACTTTTCCTCTTTTTCTGTTTTTTATCAACTTTGTTTCGCATCTATATATTTCCACTGAATCTGATATTCTTTTCCTACAGCTTCACCAATATTATGTACATAATCCTCCAAAAGTTTCTGTGCTCTTTGCTGAGCATTTTTTAAAAGCACCGTATCTTTTAATGCACTTTCTTTTATATTTTTCTGAGCCAGTTTAAATGCTTCTGTCTGATCCACTGCATTTACATCAGCAGATCCTTTTTCTACCACAAACGAATTTTCAGTAAGTGTCTTTTCATCCACCTTACATCCAAGCACTTCTGCAGACGGAATTGTAATCGTAACTTTATCTTCTTTAACTGTGATGTTCACCAGCGAAGCATTCACTCCGATCGTTACAACTCCATCATATTCAATCCAAAATTTTTTATCCTTTTTCCACCATAAGATTCCCTGTGCATCTTTTTCTGAATATTTTGCTACATTGTGATAATAACAATCCATGGTTGCCAGTTCACAGATTGACTTCATTTGTGATAATTCTGGTTCAATAGGCTTTTCTTTTTTTCCACAAGAGGAACATAAAAGCATCACTGTGACAAGGCATAGCATCATCATTTTTTTCATCTTAAATTCCCCTTTCTTAGCGAATCTCAATCTGATATTCTGGATCAACTTGTTGTACAAAAGGTTTTACAAGCGCTTCCACGATATTAACCGCATTTTGTTTTGCCAGTTCGTAAATTGCTGTCTCATTCTTACTTTCTTCTGTTACATCTGCTATAGCTGCCTTATAAGCTTCCTGAGACACCGTTTCAGTATCAGCTTTTTTATTTTCAAACATGTAATCCAGAGAAGCTATATCTACATTTATATCATTGATCTTAATCTTTGGAAGTGTAATAACAATCTTTTTCTCCCTATTATCAAGATTAATCTTCACCTCTTCAAAATTAAATCCCGCTTTAACCTTTGCTTCATAATATACATAATAATCTACCTTTTCGTCATCTGTCTTATTCATGACTTGGGTAATACCATTGTAAACTGCTTCAAACGTAGACAGTTCACTGACATTGATCATCTTCTCTAAAGTCGATTTTGTAATTACTTCTTTTTCCGATTTGTTATGTGATCTTACAAATCCAAAAATAGCTACAATAAGCACGATCAGAAGAACAATCAGAAAGATAAACTGCTTCATAGAATGAAATGTTCTTATTATACTTGCTCCACCATTTCTTCGTTCTTTCATAGGACATCTCCTTATCCGGAATGTACCTGTATTTTATATTTACATCCCTGTCGATTTATGAAATATTTTATCATAAATCCTAATTTCTTACAAACACTCCCTTCACAAAATACAAAAAACTGTCTGATGACCGGTAAAGTCAAACAGACAGTTTCACTATTTATCTGTATTATATAATTTTCTTTTTGCCAATATCGCAAAAGCAGAAACTAAAATCCTGCAGATCAAAACAACAATAAATTCCACAGAAAATGGATCATCCAGCTTATTACCAAGCAGTGTAGTTGTCACAATACTCAATAATGCACCTGCCGCTCCCGCCGGCAAATAAACTCCAAACGGAATTTTACATGCCCCAAGATATAGACTTACAATATCCTGTGGCAGAACCCCGACAATCCTCGTTATAAAGCATACAAAAAATTGATTTTTGTTCTGATATTCTGCAAGCTTCTTCGCTTTTTCGTATTTACTGCAAATCATATGCAGCATATCAGCTCCACTGAATCTTCCTATAAGATAAGGAACCATGTGAGAGATCATCAGTCCTGTGGCGCTCACAAGCAATGCTACTCCCGGAGAAAATAAGATTCCGGACGCCAGATATAACAAAGCAATCGGAAAAACAAGAGAAAGACTTTTCAATGCAAAAAACATCCAAAGTATCAATACCGCTTTTGCAGTATCCTTTGGTGTATATTTCAATATCATTTCAAGAGATACTGTATCACCTGAAGCACTTACAATCTTTTTCAATACAATTCCCATAATGATCATTACAATTATGGGGAGAAATTTCCATATCTTCTTTTTAGTCTCGTTTGTAGTTTTCGTATGACGGCTCATAATGTTTTTCTGCCTCATTCCACAATTTTTCTGCACAAGGTTTCCATGCATTTGCATATTCTACACACTTTCCACACAGATGTTCCGCACTTTCTGGTGACTGAAGATCTGTTGATTTTGCTCCGGTTTCTTTTACAAGTCGCTGCAAGATTTCCGGATTTTCCAACATTGGACATGGTCTTAAATGATTTTCATTGAATGGCTGATTCTCATGATATGCCATAAACAATGGTTGTTTTAAAATTTCCAGAAGACTGTGTGTACGGATATTTGCACCAGAATAATGGATAAATACACATGGCTCTGCATCTCCATTTGCATTGATATGGAAATAGTTTCTTCCACCTGCAATACAGCCTCCTACAAATTCTCCATCATTCTGGAAGTCCATAGTGAACAATCCCTCTCCTTCATCTATACTTCTGATCTTTCGGATTCTGTCTTTCATATACGTTCTTTGTTCTGGAGTTGGAAGAAGATCAATTGATGCCTCATTTCCAACTGGCATATAGTGGAAATACATTGCATATTTACAACCTTTATCTACCATCAGTTTTACAAACTCCGGACTACTAACTGATTCACAGTTCTTTGAAGTATAGCAGATAGATGCACCAAAAATCAGTCCATTTTCTTTCAAAAGATCCATGGCATGCATTACCTTATTGTAAACTCCATCTCCACGTCTGGAATCATTTACATCTGAGTCTCCTTCCAATGAAATTGCAAGAGCAAAGTTTCCTACTCTCTTCATTTCCTGACAGAATGCTTCATCTACTAATGTTCCATTTGTAAATGCTAAAAATGCACAGTCATTATGTTTTTCACATATACGGATCAAATCTTTTTTTCTGACTAATGGCTCTCCACCAGTAAACATGTAGAAATAAACTCCCAGACTCTTTCCCTGCTGAATCAGACTATCCATTTCCTCAAATGTAAGATTCAGCTTATTTCCGTATTCTGCTGCCCAACATCCTGTACAATGAAGGTTACATGCACTTGTTGGGTCCATAAGGATCAGCCATGGAATATTGCATTTATGAACTTCTCGCATTTCTCTTATTTTCTTTGTTCCATTTAACATTGCTTCAAATCCAAAATTTAAAGCCATTGTTTTCAAAACTTTTGGATCTACCTCATCTAATACACGATTTACATATTGATTAATAAAGCCCTCTTTATCCATGATCAGTTCTTTGATTCTGTCATAATTTATTTTTTCTGGTAAAACATTGACATACTTTCTCATAAATTCAGCCATTTTTACCAGTTCTTCTTCTCTTTCGTCTTTATTAATCTTTTTTAACACCAGATCAATCGCCGTACCTACCGCCATTCTTTCTGCTGTGTGGCCAATATTTTTCATACCATTTCCTCCTAAAATCTTCTTTTGTATATTGAAAGTTGTTCTTTTATATGCTTTCTACTATCTATTGTATGTAGAAAAATTTAAAATAGATATAGATAAACATAGCGCCAGTATCCAAATTTTAGACACTGGCGCCATTTTGTCGGTATAAAACAATATTTATGACTGGTTTTTTAAAATTTTATCAATCAAACGAGATGCATCATTCTTTGTAATTGTAGCTGGATCCCATTCCACTTCTACTTCATGTTCTTGAATCAGCCTTGTAATAAATTCAATCTGTTTTGGTGTAGCGGGAAGTATTTTTTTTGGCCGATACATCAACATCTGTGGTTTAAAAACTTTTGGGTCCTTTTCTTCAAAATAGTGTGCAAGCATATGATATAACTTTGCCGTTGCAAGCGCATCAAAATATGCTCTGTGTGCAGACTTATTTTCTATCCCATAATATTCACACAAACTCTCAAGACTCTTAGACGACAGATCTTTATGTACCTTCCTTGCAATCTTAAGGGTGTCGATACCTGATTTTTCAAACGACAGTCCCTGCGCGGTAGCTTTCATCTTTACAAAGCTATAATCAAAAATCACATTATGTCCAACTAAGATATCATCCTCACAGAAATCAAGAAAATCTCTTACTACGTCCTGACTACATCTTGCATTAGAAACCATCTCATTTGAAATTCCGGTAAGATTCTCTATAGTAGGAGATATTCTCTCTAAGGGGCATGCAAATTCCATGAATCGCTCTTGTACTTTTCCATCACGCACTTTTAGTGCCCCAATCTCAATAATATCATTTTTCGTAGGATCTAGTCCCGTCGTCTCCAAATCAAATGCAATATATGATTTTAACATAATCTATCTTCCCTGATTTTAAGCCTATTCATCCTGATTACGGAAAGTAATCGTACCTGTAGAAGCATCCATTTTATCAACAATTGCAAGTGATTCCAACTGATAACCTAAATTACGGATAATACGTCCTCCTGTCTGGAACCCTTTTTCAATAGCAATACCAATGCCTTCTACTGTAGCACCTGCTGACTGTACAATCTGAATCAGTCCTTGAAGTGCACATCCATTTGCAAGAAAATCATCGATGATAAGTACATGATCTTCCGGTGTAAGGAATTTCTTCGAAACAATAACATTATTTTTACATTTGTGTGTAAAAGACTCAACCTCTGCGACATACATTTCTCCTTCGAGATTGATGCTTCTTGATTTTTTTGCAAATACCACAGGAACATTAAACTGCTGTGCAACAACACATGCAATTCCAATCCCTGATGATTCTATTGTAAGAATCTTATTGATATTTTTTTCAGCAAAACGCTTTTTAAACTCTTTTCCCATCTCTTCAAACAGCGTAATGTCCATCTGGTGATTGAGAAAGCTGTCAACTTTGAGTACATTTCCTTCTTTGACCATACCATCTTTTAAAATTCTTTCTTCCAACGCATTCATCAACGAATTCCTCCTATGTGTGTAATCTCACTCTTATAGAAAAG